>JAPLCR010000256.1 GCA_026392135.1 Armatimonadota bacterium | reverse complement strand
GAAGGTGTCGTCATCGAACATATATTCGCGCACAGTGTCGCCAAACAGCGATTTCGCCAACTCCATTTCGCGCCCTACCGCTTCGGGGGATTTGCTACGGTACTTATGTCCGCCGATAGTTTGGGGCCAGAGGCAGAAGGTGCATTTCGCAGGACAGCCGCGCCCCGTGTAGAAGGAGATATAGGGGTGCAGAAGGTAGCCGATATAGTACTTCGTGATGTCGAGGTCGCGATGATAGGTGGGGAGTACGCTCGGCATAGCGTCCCAATCTTCAATCAGGGCGCGGTCTGGGTTGTGCTGTATCTCTCCATTATCGTCGCGGTAGGAAAGCCCCGTAATCTCCGACCAAGGCTTCTCTTCGGCAAGCTCCTTGCAGGTGTAGTCGAACTCGTGCCTACAGGCGAAGTCGATAATAGGGTTGTCGCGGAGGGTTTTATCGGCAAGCACGGCGACGTGCGCCCCGATAAGACCGACCTTGAGACCGGGCTTTTGCGCCTTCAGCTGTCGGGCGCACTCCACGTCGTTGGCAAGGGAGGGCGTGCTGGTGTGCAGTATCGCCAAATCGTAGTCTTTTGCGATATTGAGAACCTGCTGCACGTTCATATCGTGGGGCGGCGCGTCAATCAGTTTGCTGTTCGGAACCAACGCAGCTGGTTGCGCCAGCCATGTCGGATACCAGAATGAGGTGATTTCACGCTTGGCTTGATAGCGCGAACCTGCGCCGCCGTCGAAGCCATCGAATGAGGGCGGGCTGAGAAACAGAGTCTTTAGCACGAGTGTTACTCCCTGTAGGTTCCTTCTACGCGAAGCCAGTTATCAAAGGAGATGACTTCGGGAAGGCGAACAATGGTCTCTTTGGCTTCCCTTACTTTGGAGTTGGGAGCCTCATGGGTTATCCAGACAATCTCAGCGTGACCGTCCTGCGCTGCTTTTTGCACGACGACCTCAATGGAGATGTCGCACGCCCCTAGCGCATAGGCGATACTCGCCAACGCGCCCGGCTTATCTTGAACGGTCATGCGGAGGTAGTGGCGCGTCTCTACTTCATCCATAGGCATGACGGCACTATCGTCGTAGCAGGTGCAGTGAATGCGCCCCGTAGAGCCGTGCGTTAGGTTGCGGCACACGTCCATAATGTCGCCAACGACGGCACTTCCAGTGGGGCCGCTACCCGCCCCTCGCCCGTAGAACATCACATCCCCTACCGAATCGCCCTTAATAAGTATCGCGTTGTATACGTTGTTGGTGGAGGCGAGCGGGTGTGTTTTGGGAAGAAGTGTTGGGTGGACGCGGACTTGTAGCCTGCCGTCCGCCATGCGCCTTCCTATGCCCACGAGTTTGACCGTGTATCCCAACTCCTCCGCGTAGGTGATGTCGGCTTTGGTGATATGGGTGATGCCTTCGACATGAACATCGTTTACATTGATGCGGCTAGTGAAGGCGATAGAGGAGAGAATCGCGATTTTGTACTGCGCGTCGTAGCCCTCAATATCGTTTGTGGGGTCTTCCTCTGCATAACCACGCGCCTGCGCCTCTCGAAGGGTGTCGCCAAAATCGGCGTGTTCCTGCGACATACGGGTCAGAATATAGTTCGTGGTTCCGTTGATGATGCCCATCACTTCATCAATACGGTTGCCGCCGAGCGCGTTCTTCATCGGCTGAATAATAGGAATACCGCCCGCCACGCTTCCCTCGAACTGAAAGTCGAGGCTTTTTTGGCGTGCGAGGGTCATTAGGTCGTTTCCCTCTTTCGCTATCATCTCTTTGTTCGCGGTAACGACCTGCATCCCTTGGTTTAGAGCGTGAAGAACGTACTCTTTTGCGGGTTCAACTCCGCCAATAAGTTCGCAGAGAATATCAATATCGGGGTCGTTTAGAACGTCGTAGGCGTTATTGGTGAGCAGTGAGCGGTCTACTTTAACGGCACGAACCTTGTCGATATTGCGGACTGCTATACGTTTGATATGAAAGGGAATCCCTATCTTACGCTCAATTTCCGCCTGTTGACGTTGTAGCAAATCCACTGTTCCCGAACCGACTACCCCCAGACCTAAAATACCAATTTCAATACGTGGTTTTTTCCATTCAGGCATTCCAACAAAAACCTTTCGCTAGTTTTTCTTAATAATGACGAGGGTATCTCCCGCTTGAACCAGTTTGCCATCTGGTGCAGGAAACGCGACTACCATCCCAGAGACCTCTGCAAGCACCTCGGAGAAGACCTTCATAGCCTCTATCAATCCGATGGGCTGCCCTACGCTGACGTGTTGCCCCACCTCTACCAGTGCAGGCGAGCCCGGCTGACTGGAGCGGTAGAACGTTCCCACCATGGGAGAGAGAAGGGGCTCTCCTTCGGGTGCTTTCGGCGGGAGGGCTATGACCGCCGTTCTGTGTAGGGGGCGCGGTGCAGGTGTTTGGGGCACAGAAGCGGGTACGGCAACTGTGGCTACCGCCTGTTTTTTGGAAGTATAGGAGGCTCCTCGTATCCGTAAATACCGTGCCTCCTCTTCCAGTATCATCTCCTCTAAGTCATTGGCATCTACCAACGTCAAAAGACGAGCAATTTCCTCTAGTTCAAAGCCCAATATCGCCATGAGTGCGTTCCATTCGTCTTGTCGGGGTGCAGTTTGAGTGTGTTTGAGTATACACTTTTGACAACTTATAGTCAAGGGAGGTATCAAACGTAAGAGTTCAGGGTTCTGGGAATCT
>JAPLCR010000519.1 GCA_026392135.1 Armatimonadota bacterium | reverse complement strand
CCCTGATTCCGGTAAATCGTGGCTCCGAGACGGACTGACGGGAGTTCAGTTTGATATGCCAGTAACTGTTGGCACTATCTATATGCTGAAGCTCGCTCACCTTGTTGACGACAAAATCCATGCCCGCTCCACAGGACCCTACTCTCTGGTCACACAGCAACCTTTGGGAGGTAAAGCACAGTTCGGAGGACAACGGTTTGGTGAGATGGAGGTTTGGGCACTGGAAGCCTACGGTGCAGCATACACCCTCCAAGAGATACTCACTATCAAATCCGACGACGTACAGGGTCGCGTTAAAACGTATGAGAGTATTGTTAAAGGCGATAGCATTCTTGACCCGGGTGTACCGGAATCGTTCAAGATTTTGGTGAACGAACTCCAAAGCCTCGGATTGAAAGTGACCGTTATGGACGATGAAGATAAAGAGATCGATCTTCGCGACCGTGACGATGACATCAACCCGAACGAAGACCCAGTCAAAGCCGCGAACCGCCGACGCAACCGCGCTCTTGGTATCAGTGACCCCGAAGGCAACTTCTAAGCACAGAACACCTATCGCCCTCCCCCTTCTGCGCCTTTATCAGCGTGAGAAGGGGCGGGGTGTTTTCCCTTGTATGCCTGTATCGCTGTTATCGCCGGGATACACCGCCCTATCGGTGCAACCTAGGAGGAAACTCAATCATGGCAGATGCCAGCACTTTTGCAAAAATCCGAATCGGTATTGCCTCTCCCGACGAAATTCGCTCTTGGTCGCACGGCGAGGTCAAAAAACCGGAGACGATTAACTACCGTACCTTCAAACCAGAGCGAGAAGGACTCTTTTGCGAACGCATTTTCGGTCCTGTAAAGGACTGGGAGTGTCATTGCGGACGCTACAAAAAGGTCAAATTTAAGGATATTGTCTGTGAGCGGTGCGGGGTTCAAGTAACCCGTAGTAAAGTGCGCCGAGAACGCATGGGACACATCGAGCTCGCCGCACCCGTTTGCCATATCTGGTACCTCAAGGGAGTCCCTAGCCCCCTTGCGCTCATACTCGACATCACTCCGCGCCCACTAGAAAAAGTTCTCTACTTTGCGTCCTACATCGTTACCTATGTAGACCGCACACGCATCAACGCACACCTCACCGACATTCGGTCGGCGGTACAAGAAGAGATTGAGGCAATTCAAGAGGAAAAAGACGGGATTGCCGAAGACCTCACACGCGAATTCGCCAAAGAGTTAAGCCGGCACCAGCCTGACTACGAACCTGACTACGAACTAGCAGAGGGCGAAGAGATTGTAATTTGGGACGAAGACATTATCGCGCAGAAGCAGAGCTATCTCCAAGAGCGTATCAAGCAAGAGGAGAAGGATGCAGATGGGCGTATGGAAGAGATTGCCGCCTCCCTCACACTCTTTGAAAAGGTAGAGAAGCCTCAACTGCTAATAGAAGAGCAGTTCCGCGCCATCGAACGGCTTGTTGATGTTCTTACTGACCGGCTTGAAGAGGACTGGACAGGTAGTTTCAAGGCTGGCTTAGGAGCGGCAGCGGTCAAAGAGTTGCTGGAAGAGGTAGACCTCGACAAGCTCAAACTTGAGCTGCAACAAGAGATTGCCAATACACAAGGTCCCAAGCGTATCCGCGCCATTAAGCGTTTGGAGATATCAGAAGCCTTTATCTCCTCCAAAGCACGCCCCGAATGGATGATAATGGACGCGGTTCCCGTCATATCGCCAGAACTGCGCCCGATGGTGCAGCTAGACGGCGGGCGTTTTGCTACGTCTGACCTAAATGACCTCTACCGCCGTATCATCAACCGCAATAACCGCCTCAAGAAAATAACTGAGATTCGTGCCCCAGAGTCCATTGTCAACCACGAAAAGCGGTTGCTTCAAGAGGCTGTGGATGCACTTATCGATAACGGACGACGCTCTCGTCCCGTCGTAGGCTCCAATAACCGTGCCCTGAAATCTCTCTCCGATATGCTGAAAGGCAAAGAGGGACGTTTCCGCAAAAACCTACTGGGTAAGCGCGTAGACTACTCAGGACGCTCTGTTATCGTCGTCGGTCCCTATCTCAAACTGCACCAGTGCGGGCTACCAAAAGAGATGGCTCTGGAACTCTTCAAGCCCTTCGTTATGAAGACGCTTGTAGAGCGCGGCTACACCAGTAACATCAAGACCGCCAAGCGCATGATTGACAAGATGCGCCCAGAAGTATGGGATGCGCTCGAAGAGGTAATTCGGGAACACCCCGTCCTACTAAACCGTGCCCCCACCCTCCACCGATTGGGTATTCAGGCGTTTGAACCTGTACTCGTAGACGGTAAGGCGATTCAGATTCACCCACTCGTCTGCCATGCGTTTAATGCAGACTTCGACGGTGACCAGATGGCGGTTCACGTTCCCCTCTCGGCGTATGCACAGGCAGAGGCACGCATTCTCATGCTCTCCTCGCACAACCTGTTCAGCCCCGCAAACGGAGGACCCATCGTCGCTCCCGTGCAAGACATCGTTCTAGGGAACTACTATATGACCATGCTCCCAGAAGGGCTACGCCCTCTGGAAGAGATATTCAATAGCCCCGCAGATGCCATGCTTGCTTATGATATGGGACGGCTGCCCATTCACGCGCCCATTCGTGTACGTCTCTCTTATCGCCCCGATATGCTAGAGGGAACAGAGCGTATCACACAAATAGTCGGCTTTAATGAGGAGGCGGAAGACCATCACTTCCGCAAACCAGACGGCTCTGCTGATGCCGCAAAATATACCACCGTCGGACGGCTTCTCTTTAACCAGATTTTGCCGGAAAGGCTCAAATACAGCACTAAATACCTACACAAAACGCTAACCAAAAAAGCGATTTCTGGGTGTATTTCGGATGTCTACGAGCACCATGGTAAAGAGACGACCATTCAGTTCCTAGATGAACTCAAAGAGATGGGCTTCATCTATGCAATGAGGGCGGGTATCACCATAGCCATGACGGACATGGCGGTTCCCGGTAAACGCGACGCAATCATTAACGGTGCTGAGGATGAGGTCAAGAAAATCAACCGTCAGTACAATCGAGGGTTGCTCTCGTCTGCAGAACGTAAAGACAGGGTTCTGAACCTCTGGATTCACGCCTCTGAAGATGTTGCCGACGCAATTATGGATGGGATTGACCAGTACAACCCCATCTTCATAATCACTGATAGCGGCGCACGCGGATCCAAAAAGCAGCTCACGCAACTTTCAGGTATGCGCGGCTTGATGACCGACCCGCATGGAAACCTTATCGAAGACCTCCCAATCAAATCCAACTTCCATGAAGGATTGAAGGTGCTTGAGTTCTTCATCTCAACCCACGGAGCGCGAAAAGGTATGGCGGATACCGCCCTCCGAACCGCAGACGCGGGCTACCTCACACGTCGCCTCGTAGACGTGGCACAAGATGTCATTATTCGTGACCACGACTGCCACACTGCATACGGAACCCAGATTCAAGAGATTCTGGAAGGCGGCGACATTCTCGAAAAACTCAGCGAACGTTGCCGTGGACGCTACTCTCTTGACGGTATTAACAACCCCATTACAGGGGAGGTTCTCGTACCCATCAATGAAGAGATTAGCGATGCTACTGCGCGTGACCTTGACACCTTCCGTATCGCTACAGACAATATCATCTCTATAGAGACAGGAGAGGTCTACCTCAAAAAGGGAGAGGCAACTACTCTCGACGAAGCGCAAAAGCTGCTCGAAAAGAGTGTGCGCCGTGCTACTTCACACCGCAAAGACAGGGCGGCAGACTCCATCTACGATATCACCTCGCCAATGCGAATACAAGTTCGCTCCGTTCTCACCTGCGTACTCCGGCAAGGAGTTTGCGCCAAGTGCTACGGGCGTGACCTTGCGGCAGGACGGCTTGTAGACATCGGTGTCGCGGTTGGAATTATCGCCGCACAGTCTATCGGTGAACCCGGAACCCAGTTGACCATGCGTACCTTCCACACGGGAGGCGTTGCAGGTAAGTACCTTACTGGTGTTGCAAACGTCAAACAGGGACGGCAAAGGGCACTCCGCGAACTCCACGACGACATCCGAAAGGGTATCGTTGACTTTGGAGATGCAGAGGGTTCTGAGCGTGAGCGTGTTCGCTCTATTCAGAGCGTCCTCAAGGTTCTTGAAGACCAAGTGAGCGGTCTTTTGCGCGTTGTAGAACTCTTCGAGTCGCGCAAGCCTAAAGGTCAAGCCATCATCACGGAACACGCGGGCATCATCTCAGCCATCGAAGCGAAGGGGTTACGTAACGTTGTTATCCACTCGCCCGTTGAGCTGACCGAAGCCCATGCAACCACAGGGTTAGGCAACGACGCTATCGCGGCAGAAGACATTCTGGACGATAGCGGCGAGCCGATAGTGAAAGCCGGAGAGCATATCAAGGATACCGACCTTCGCAAAATCCTCAAAGCCGGTATCAAGAACCTCTTCTTGCGCCGTGCTTACTTGGTTCCTTATCGTGGAGACCTACAGATAGAGGAAGAGCAAGAGGTCTTCCCCGGAGATAGCCTCACAGAAGGACCTCTTGACCCGCAGAAAGTTCTCGAACTAAAAGGGACTCGTGGAGTACAAGAGTACCTTATTCGTGAAATCCAGAGCGTGTATAAGAGCCACGCCGGCGTTGATATCAATGACAAACACATTGAGGTCATCGTGCGTCAAATGCTCCGCAAACGCAAGGTTCGCAACCCTGGCGGAAGCCGATTCCTTCCTGGTCAAATCGTGGACAAATTCGTCTTTGAAGATGAAAACACCCGCGTCCGAAACCATGGAGGGGTAGAGGCAACTGCCGACTGGGTACTACTCGGTATTACCGAAGCCTCCCTTGCCACTGAGAGCTTCCTCTCTGCGGCATCGTTCCAAAAAACGACACGGGTGCTTACAGAGGCTTCTGTGCGCGGTAAGAAGGACGAACTGCTGGGTCTCAAAGAGAACGTCATCATTGGGCGGCTTATTCCGGCAGGTACGGGGCTACCCTACTACCGAAGCCTTGAACTGGCAAAACCGGATGGATCTCCGCTTATTGTAGACACTCCGCGCCGACCAGAGACTGGTGACAGAGTGATAGAAGTACCTGAAAGTATGCTTCCCACTCAACCCAAGGTGGAGCCTGAACAGCTCCTACCTCTGGGCGACTACGAAACAGAGGATATAGACATCGAAGCCGGTGATGGTGAAGAGGATTTTGGCGCACTGCTAGAGCGCTTCTCTGCTATCGGTGAAGACATCGACATCGAAGCGGCGGACGACGAGAAGTAGCCTCCCGCTCCGCCTTCTCACAAAAAAGAAAGCCTCTGCATAGTGCAGAGGCTTTCTTTTTTATTTTCCGTATGGTCAGACTAACTAACCTTAACCACAGACTCCCCCACAGGTAAATCTGCACACCAAGTGACGCTCCCCCGCTGACTACTCCACGAGTACGCCTCCAGTACGGGAGTATTTTGCGGTAACTCTTTCAACCTCTGCCCACCAATAAAAACGCTATGCACCACCCTATCTGTGTGCAGTGTCGCCGTGAAATCGGGGCAAGCGATAGGCGAATGGAGGGTTATCGTTATCTCTGTTTCGCTCTCAACAACGGCGTGGCGCGTGACGGCTTGCGCGACTGTCACCTCCGCCAGTTCACTACATTTCATCCACTTTACCCGCTCACCGAAATGCTCACGAATACGCCCCAGCGTAACGCGCAGGTCGTTCAGTCCTGTGGCGCGTCCTTCCGAAAAGAGCGACTGCCAGTGCGTGTGAAAGCTTATCACGCTCTCATTCCGAAAGAGGTCTACCAGTCTGCCCGCCTGCCCGTCCGCCGTGATAAGGCTATCTATTGTTGAAGGCATATTGAACTGCGTATCCCACGAAGCGTCGTCGCCCGCGCTCACCATCGTAACGCAACCCGCGCCCGTCTCCCTATCCAGCGACATAATGCGCGGTAGGACACGAGGCGAGAGCGTGTCTACATGGAGAAAATACCACGCGATAGGTCGCCCCATCACCTCTTTGACCGCTGTGCGAATAGCCGACTGATAAGCCCCCTCCATCTCCACGCAAGCCGCTCCCGGTGAAGTCGCGCCTGTAGGGTTCAGCCCGACGTTATCCAGTATCCGCAAGCCGTACATGAAATACTCAGTTAGGTGGTCACGATTTGTAAACGGGGACATGGTCTTTTCGGTGTAGTCGAGCGGTCTATCACGGCGAATATCCCACGCCAGAAAGTGTGTCAGAAACTCGATATTGATGTCCATCTGAGGAGATACGCGCTCTCTAATAATACGCAGAAACTCGGCTTGGTCGTGCGGGGCGACATCAGGAAGGGGGCGGTCAATGCGCCCAATGGCGGCGGGGATAGGAAGCACGGAGAACTTGCCGCGCACCCCGAACTCCTGTACCACATCCGCCCACGCCGCCGTAAAACTGTTGGGAACGTCGCGGGTGTGCTTCTCGAAATACTGTTCGTAGTAGGCGAGGTTAAGGCAGGGCGCGGGGTCGTCCACTATCAAGAAAATAGGGAGGCGGCGTTGTTGCCACTCATAACGCAGTGAAATACTCATAATACGAGCTCCTATAGGCGTTCACGCTGACTCGCAAGCCAGCTATTCCAACGCTTTCCAAGTGTAATACCTTGTGTACGAAGCGGGTCTTCCGTCCTCCCCGATTTCGCCAACCCCTTCGCTATCCACTCCTCCAGTTCCGTCTCCAGTTCGTCCACGCGCTCCCACTGTTCGAGGGCGAGGTTGCGGGTTTCGGCAGGGTCTGCGGCGAGGTCGTACAGTTCGCGGGGGGGCGTGTTGTGAAAGTCGGGTTCGCGAGAGACGATGAGTTTCTCCGTCTCCGTGCGAATCGCCCACTTCGCCTGCCATGTCGATTCGCAAGAGACAACGCGGTTCCAGCCCCCCTTGTCGGTCTGCCCCGTCGCCATGCCCCAGAGGGATTTGCCCTCCATTGCAGGGGGGATATTCGCGCCCGCCGCCTCCAAGACCGTAGGCGCAACGTCGAGATGTTGCACCATGGGGCTAAGAACGCCCTGCGCGGGTATCTTTTTGGGGTGACGCAACATCAGCGGTACGTGGATAATATCCTCGTACAGACCGTGATGGTCGAAATAGATATCGTGCTGATACATACTCTCCCCATGGTCGCCGGTCAGAACGACGAGAGTATCCTCCGCAAGCCCTGTCGCATCTAGCGTCTGAAGTATTTCGGCGATGCCGTCGTCAACGTGGCGAATCTCCGCATCGTAGAGGGAGGCGATATACTCCGCGTCCGTCACCTCTCCCCCCAACTTATTGAACCACGTATCGCCGAACATTCCCCAGAAGGGTTGCCGTTTTATGGGCGCGAACGAGGAGTGTTCAGAAGAGTAGGGGTCTCTCTCTTTGGGGTAGAAGTTACGATATTTCTGCGGAGGAAGGTAGGGCGTGTGCGGCTCCCAGTAGTGTAGAAATAGAAAAAACTTCTCGTGCGCGTGCGCCTTTATCCAAGGAATGGCGCGAGAGTTTATCTCTTCGCACGAGACGAGCAGGCGCAACTTATGACGAGCGGAGGGGTTGATATAGAACTCATAGCCCCGCGCCAACCAAGGCTTGATGTCGTAGAGGTTATCTACCGCCGCCGTTGTGTAGCCCCTATTTTGGAGGAGTTCGGGCAGGACGGGGATTTTGCGGTCTAAGTCGACCTGCCCCCCATGGCAGACGATGTTATGAGTAAGCGGGTGCAGCCCCGTATACATGGTGGTATGCGCGGGAGTGGTGGGTATGCCGGGCGCAAAGCAGCGAGCAAACCGCGCTCCCTCCCCCGCAAGCGCGTCGAGCGTCGGACTGGTGGGCTTTTCGTAGCCGTAACACGAAAGACGGCTGGCGCGTAGGGTATCGACAACAATAAATACGATGTTCATGGTGGTTTGACGTTTAGACAAATGGGCAACTCCTTTTAGCGGTTTGTGCCTAATCGGTGTTGCCCATGGGGTAAAGTTCTTCTGACAAAGGAGGAACCAAACCCCATGGATTCTAGCACACTTTCCGCGTTTCGGCGCGACTTAT
>JAPLCR010000084.1 GCA_026392135.1 Armatimonadota bacterium | reverse complement strand
GAACGAGTTCCATAGTTACTCTAAACCGAGCGCAAACGCCTGAGCGTTGGGGAGGGAGCGCTTTAATGTCTCAAAATCGCTCTCGGCGTTATCGGCAATCGCCCGATATATCTCCTCTTGAAATCGTTCACAGTAGTGAAATGCGGCTTTCACCCATGCCACAGGGCGACCAAAGTGGGATGCAGTCTGTTCGGCATCCATTTCAAAGTAAGTTCTGGAGGTAGAAATGACCTGCCATATCGGAAGGCGAGAGCCTTTCAAGTAGGCGAATCTTCCCGCAACAGAGGAGCGAAACTCAATGAAAGCGAACTCGTTCTCGCGTAGTTTTTCCTCAAGGAGAAGCGAGCCTGTTTCGCTGGCGGTTTTTCCGAACGTTTGAGCGACTTGCTGGAGTCGTAGCATCTGTTCGTCTTGCAAGCGCATACGGACCACTTTGGACATGAGTATAGCCTCTGTGTTAGTGACAATAGTTGCATTGTAAACATTGGCAAGGAGAAGGTCAAGATTTGGCGTTTGTATTTCTCTGAGTGTCACGAACAGCGTTTCTCCGTAGGACAATCGCTTTCGCGACTATTATACGCTCTTTTGCCGTCTCATGGCGTTGTGCATGAGGCGTCTCACGGTGTTGGATAACCCTCCGGGTTGCTTCTTACCCCACGCTATCTGCTCTGGCGTGAGGTAGACGGTGGTTATCTTGATGTTGAGAACCGAGGGGCGACCGGGTTTGCGGGAAGGAACGGAGGGACGACCGGGTTTGCGGGAAGGGTTAAAGAGGGAGGGCATATGAACAAAGTTAGTGGATAAATCATCATTTCCTATATCAAATACTACGCCTTCCAAATCTGTTTGTCAACCCCTTGACAAACACAATTATTGATATATAATAATAAGTAATGGATGAGTGGTCGAACATCCAGTTACAAAAACCTTAACAACGCGACACTATGGATACATCGCTTCAGGCGTTCATCGTAGGGATTGGGATATTCGTTATCACCGACCCTCGGTTCATATCATGGTTGAACGGGAAACCAAAAAGAGGACGCGCCGCCGCTAAGCAGGTCGTTCCTCTGAGAAGAAGGTAGCATAACCCACTACAAAAAGCAAGGGCTTCGAGAATACTCTCGAAGCCCTCCTGTTTTGATATCTTCGATTTGTTTCTACGAATTTCGGCAATGCGAGCATCGAACTGCCTAATCTTCCGAATCCGCTATTAGCGAGATACCAGAGGCTGGAAATGGGGACTGCCTGGAATATACCAGACGGGTTCATAGAGACTCGCCCAACTCAAGTTCTTGTGTTCCGTTACCCAGAACCTGTCCTGTAGGTGCGGATATTGGGAAATAAGAGGAGCGAGTACCGCTCCAATAGAGACGAGACGATTGTAGTTAGGCGCAGTTATCAGAACGCGCCCTTTCTGGTAGCCCGTGTACTCCTGAACCAGACCAGAACCCATAAGTAGCGCGTAACTGACAAACTTTTCTTCCCAACGGCGCGGACTTTTCTCCGTCCCCCTATCTATCTCCACAAACCCAACGAAAACGCCTCTCCCCAACTGATAAACAAACCAGGCGTCGGGGCGCACTTCATACGGAGCCGAGGAGCGGTTCAGCGGGAAGATGGAGGAGCCTCCCGTTTGCCAGCGTTCCAGACCGCCATGAGCGGGATTGGCGCGATGAACCAGGTGGAGCCACACGCGAGCGTCTCTAATTTGTAATTCATGGGCGACATGGGAGCCGTTCTTTGGACCAATTTGTGGTATATCAGGAATCTCTTCTGGCTCCAGGATGCCCTCGTCTATCAAATACTTCCGACCTTCCCGCGTCACAAAGTGAATGACGGGGGCGCG
>JAPLCR010000316.1 GCA_026392135.1 Armatimonadota bacterium | reverse complement strand
TTCGTAGGAGGACTGACTGGAGTAGTCTTGATTGATTGTTGTGTTGTAGTAGCCGCGTGCCCCCTTGAGTTGCCCTGCTGTCACCTCAAAATCAGAGCGATAGATCTGTGGGAAGGGCGCGTCAGCACCGGGATAGGCGGAGATGAGATGCCCTGCGGGTTTTGCTTTCTCTTGGTCTTCATAGAGGAAGACGCTATAGCTGGTATCTGTATAGGTGATGTCTACCCAAAGAGCAAGGTACTCGTCAAAATAGAAGTCGCCCGCTTCACGTGTCCGTGAACTCCGCCCCACGCTGCTCTGTTTTTTTTGCCTTGCAGTGAGGCGATGTACAAAGTTTCCAATAAAGGGGTAGTGAGTGACCTTTTGTGCGGACGTACCCCGCCCAGCAGGCTCTGTGACTCCAACTCCTGCTGCGATGCCGATGCCGCCAACAAAGCTTCCGTGCCCCAAAAGGATTCCGAAAATACCGGGACGTATGCCCGCTCCTCCACCGGGCGGCTGTCCGCCCCCGCCTCCGCCATTAGTGGGTGCGATCTGTGCGCCCCCTTGTGCGAGCGCACGCTCCTGGTGCCCTATCAGATTACGGAGAGTGTTGCGAGATTGATTGGAGGGAGTGTTGAAAGCGGAGCCTCCGCCCGAACAACCCGCCGTAGCCCACAGTATACTCACCACCATTGTGGCAGTCAGTAGAATAGAAACCCTATTACGTCTCATGCTTAGTGTCTCCTAATTTGGAAAACGATGTGATTTTTAGAGGGGGAGTGTATAAGGGGGGATACTTGATTAGTATACAATAAAATAGACGAGGGATGAGTAGAAAAATTGCAAATTATTTTTGCTGTAATATCTCCATAACACGCTCGGCACTCCGCAAGGCTTTCACCTCCAGTAAGGGGGCGAGTTTCTGTAAGTGGTCAACGCGCTTTTCGCGCTCGACCAGCATTTCCGACACACGTTCTGCTATCTCCTCGGTATCAAAGCCCTTCCACTCCGCACAGTAGTTTTCCAGCCCCAAGCTCTCCATAAGTGCCCTCACCTTAGGGTCATA
Organism: Armatimonadota bacterium; assembly: GCA_026392135.1. Taxonomy (GTDB): domain Bacteria; phylum Armatimonadota; class Chthonomonadetes; order Chthonomonadales; family Chthonomonadaceae; genus CAIJLM01. The sequence goes on along the minus strand of JAPLCR010000316.1, from coordinate 3,467 downwards.
GGAGAGAGCAAAGGCAGGAACCGCAACACGTGCCGCGAAGATGAGCGTATGAAGGCGCATAGCGACAACCCCCTGCAGTCGAGAGACCAACCCCAGAAGCGTTTCAGGAGAGTAGGCTTTCTGAATAGCAAAAAAAGATTCGGAGTTGGTAATATGGTGCAGGACGGCGGAGCCGAACTCTACATCGTCTGGTACGTGCATGGGCAAAAGGACGATAGAGAGTCCTGTCTTCGCATGAATAGCCTCTAGAAGACGTGCATACGCCTTTGCAGCCTCTATACTGTCTTGCTGTTGCCCCCAAGCACGTAGTGCAACCCCTAAGAGCGGTCTATCTATAGGTAGCCCCTCTTGCGCTAAAAGGCTATCTACTTGCTCGCTGGGGGAGGGCAAGAGCGCAAAAGCGGGGTCGGTAGTTATCTCAAGATTGGGGTTGTGAACCCCTATCTCTTTGAGGAGTTCCGCAGAGGCGGAGTCGCGCACCGTAATAAAGGCGCACCTGTTCGCCACATACTGCACCAGTTTACGAGAGAGTGACCTATGCAGAGGTCCCATGCCTTGTGCATAGAACACAACAGGGACTTTACGGCGCATGGCAAGCCTACACACCCACAAATAGTAGAGTAGAGAGCGAACACTGGTCGTATCTTGTAGAAGGCTTCCACCGCCCGACAGAAGCATATCGCTCTCTTGCAGGGTCTCTCTCAGTGTTTTGAAGCTCATCCGATAACGAGCCGCAACACCGTGTAGACGTGTAGTCTCTTCAGGGTTTTGGGAGAGGGCAATGAGTTCTACTTCCTCCCCTGCCACACGTGCAAAGGAGGCGCGGATACCTGCTAGTACCGCCTCATCTCCTGCATTTCCACAGCCATAGTATCCAGATACGGCAATCCGATAGGTTTTACGCATCGTTAGTCGTTGCACTATTTTCTACACCCCCGCGCAAAAAGGGAACCTTTCTGTTTTGGAGGTCGTATATAAACTAGCGCATGTCCTCCTTTTTTGATAAAAGGAACTCACTATCCCACATAGATAGACCTGTACGAGCCTTAGGGCTTGTGCAGGTTTTTTTTGCCTTGTGTGTTAGTCGTAGCCTCAATAAAGGGCACGGCACCCATTGGCAGATAGAAGTATGGCATAAAAACCCTCAAAAGCGGCAGGCACAGCGTAGAGTTGCAGTTGGTGCGTGCTTCTCTAGGGTGTGATTGGGAGCCTCCTCGGCTTTGTGTTATAAGGCTTAGAGTGCGCTACTGAAGCACCTAAGCCCCACCCTACCTTCGCCAAAACCACCTCGTAGAGGGCTTGGGATTTTCTGGTTCTGATGGCTCTTCTGAGCATCGCAAAAGCCTCTCCGGAGGGTCAGAAAAGTCGCCCGAAAGCGGGCGTAGAAGATCTATCCACGGCTCCGCCGTAGAAGCGCGCAGTAGCTCCGCACGCACTTTGATTTCGGTAAGAACCTGCCTAGCACCCTCTTTCACACAGATATGTGCGTCTCTCTGCTTTAGAAGATGCTGGCAATACACGGGCAGGGCAGGTAGCGGATAGAGCAGAGTAATTACACTCCCCTCATACTCTCCACTGTATCGAACACGCCCTAACGCCTCAAGAGCTACCAACTTTTGATGAGAACTTAGGTGCGAATGAGCAATAACTTTTAGCGGTAAGTTTTGCGAGTCTCCGATTTTCTCCAGTGCTTCGGCGACACGAAACCGGATATATGTGTCGTTATCTTCTAGTGACTTTAGAAGGATAGGAACCGCTCCCGCATCTCCAATACTCCCCAACGCTCTGATTATATGAGAGCGGCTAGGGGTACTCTCCTCTTTAAGTAGCTCTAGCAGAGGAGGAATCGCAACAGCCCCCATCTTAACCAGCGCGTCTAATGCGTAAAAGCGAATATAATACTGTTTGTCTTTCAGTGCCTCTACAAGAGCAGGCAGAGCTTGAACATCGCCTATCCTGCCTAATGCATCCAGGGAGTAGTAACGAACTTGGATATTGCTATCGGCGAGTGCTTCCAGAAGGGCAGGAACCGCAACGCTTCCGCTCGCAACCAGTGCCTGTACAGCATAGCTACAAAGCGATAAATCACCCTTACTGAAGGCTTTGATGAAGACTGGAACGCCCACCTCGCCCATTCCAAGCAGGACACTTGTGCAGCGATGACGTGCATCGATATTATTTAGGAAGCACTCCGTCAGCGCGGGTATTGTAGGTACTCCTAGCTTCATAAGCGCGTAGACGGAGTTGTTGTGGGCTTCGCCGTGTGCGTTTCTGAGCGTTTCAATAAGAGCCGGAATCGCGCTTGTGTCTCCAATTACGCCTAATGACCAAGCGGCGTTATCACGAACGTAGTAGTCACTGTCGTTTAGGGCTTCAATAAGAGCGGGAACTGCGCTAACATCCGCTAATCTCCCTAATGCGATGACGGACTGAAGGCGTACACCGGCATCACTGTCCTTGAGCGTTTCAATAGAGTCGGGGACGGCACTTTTATCCCCGATCTCGCCCAGTGCGCTCACGGCGATAGCCCGAATTTGGGGGTTGGATTGCTTGAGTAATCTGATATAGTGAGGAACATTTTTCATAGTCTTTTTGCCTCGCACTACTCACTGCCCTGCCGCCCACAAAAGAGAGTTTTTAACAAGGGTGGTATAAGCCGTGTTATCGAACATGGCGGGCGAATGCCCCATGAAAATGTAGATGTTACGCGCCGGAAACGCGGTGTTAGACCATATCACGGGGTGGTCGGATCCCATTTTAACCGTTGTATCGGGCTTGTAGGTAGATTCGTCTATACTTGCGATAACGTGTACATTCGGGCGCGGACTTTGGTTGTAGGTGTACCACTCCTCTTTCTCGATAACAAACTTGGCGGGTACTCCCTTCGTGGCGGGGTGTTTCGCGTCCTCTACCTTCACGGCTCCCTGAACGAAGGTGGGAATATAGTTAGAATATCGGATGTCGCCCATAAATTGAGAGTACCACTGCCACATCGGATACCCATCGAACTCGCCAAGCAGGCTGGCGTGATGAAATCCTATCCAGCCTCCTTTGCCCTGACTGATGTAGCTCTCAAACGCCGACACTGCCCTCTCTTTCCAGCCGTAGGGTGGGTAGTCTAGTTGGATGAAGAGTTGGTATTGGCTTAGGAGGCTATCGTCGATTGTGTCTGTGTTATGAATGTAGTCAATAGTGAAGTGGCGAGATTGGGCGAGTTTATCGAGCCAGACTTTGGCTCTCTTTGAGTACTCGATGTGATGCCCGGCGTTCTCGTAGCGGGCGAGGGCGCGGAACTTAGGTCTCATAAGGTTGGAGGTCGCCATACCAGACGCGCTCAGAGTGAAAAGAGCGGAAAAGAGGATGGGGAAAACGGTGCGTATCATTTGGAAGCCGCCCACACAATGGAATCGCGCAGAAGAGTACTGTAGTCTCTGTTTTCGAGGGAAGATGGGTCGTGACCGATGGCG
>JAPLCR010000552.1 GCA_026392135.1 Armatimonadota bacterium | reverse complement strand
GCGGTGTTGAAGGGTTCCATCCACTCCCGCAATTGGAAGGCTATCGTAGAAAACTCTGTAGTCCGGCGAACGGTAGAGGGCAGTCAAAACCCTCACAAGGTTACGTGGTGTAACGAGATTTTGGCGCGACAACCCACTCCCATCAACAAGACTCAACTGCTCTTTGGGGATGCCAAGCGACTGGAAATAGGTCTGCCCCATCTCCCTACTCGCCCCCCAACTCCCCTGTACCTTCTGATACGCGCTTACCGCTTTGAAGAGGCACTCAGCAACGAGGTTATCGCTAGGCTTGTTCATTTTTTGCAGAATCGCGTAGAGTGGCTGCGACTTAACCTCCGCTATGGGAACCCAGTCCATACTCTCCTCATTGGCAAGTGGTGCGTCCGCCTCAATCGTTACGCCCTGCTCTCGCAATGCGTTCTCAAAAACCTCTTGAGCAATATCCGTGGGATTCGGTACAGTGAGCGTTTCAGCTGGGCGGCTTGGATTCGCATCTAGCGGAAGCGTGCCGCTAACTTGAATCACATTCACTCCATGTTGGCGTGTAACACGCAGGCTCGGCTTCGTTTTGGAGTGTGTGGTCTTCGCGGTGATACTCAGCGTGAGGCGCAATGTGGGAGGCTCTATCTGCACTTGAACCAAGTCCCCCACCATCTTGCCAGGGCGTACAAACACACTTACCACGTTCTCATTTATGTTCAGTGCGGAGACGGGGGCAGCATAGTAGAACGGCTCATCGTCCCAAGACCACCCCTCGCCAAGAAAGGTGTCGTCGTAACGAGTTGCATCCGTCAACACCTTACCGTGCAGTCGCCGAACCCCCGCTTTGAAAACCTGCTCTGCCAAACTCTTTATATCGCTAATCTGCAACAGGGGGTCTCCCGCTCCCGCCAGCTTGAGCGTCCCATTCAAAACACCGTCGCTGTCCAGCTTTCCCTGCATCATAACTTTGGTCGAAAATATGAAATCCTTGCCAAGAGAGTTCAATGCCAGGGCAGATGTTAGAATTTTACTGTTGGAAGCAGGAACGAAGAGGGTATCTGGGCTGCGCTCATACAGGGTCGTGTTGCTCTCTAAGGACTGAATGACTATGCCTGTCATGCCGTTATTCGTAGCAACATTGTTTAGTATTTTGCTGATGGCGGCGCGTAACACTACGACGCTATCTAGTGTCTTTTGTCCCCATGCGGAAACACCAGAGAGGAGGAGAACGTATGTTAAGAAGAGAATAGTGAGCCGTTGTTTCATTATCGCCAAAATACACCGATAGGGGCGCGATTTCCTGCCCCAATTTTCGCCGTCAGGAGAGTTTTATTGATATGTTAAACAGTCTTTTGCTATCGCTTATCCTAAGTAGCACTCCTCTTTCCACAACTGTTCCAGGGGACTCCCCGCAAGCCCCAAAAGACGAAAAAAAGAGAGAGGAGCCAAACAAGGCGGAAGAAGCCAAAAAGAGGGTAGACGAGCCGAAAAAGCCAGACGAGAAGAGGCAAAAAGGGCAAGCCAAAGACGAAAAAGGGCAACCTAACAAGCCAAAAGAGGGGGCTAATAAGCCCAAAGACGAACCTCCTGCTAAACCGACTACCCCCTTAGTAACAGTGGAAGAGCTGAACAAAAAGGGCTACGATTTTCTGAATCAAGGCAAGCTGAAAGAGGCAATAGACACCCTCAAACTTGCGACGAAGCAAGACCCCAAAAATATCCAAGGGTTTGTGGGTATCGGCATGGCGTGTATGCAGTCAAAACGCTATGGGGAGGCAGTAGACGCTTATCAGGCGGCGGTCAATCTCAATTCGATGAGTGCCGAGCTGCAGTTTAACCTTGGGCTTGCTTTAACAGAGGCAGAAAAGTACGAGGAGGCGCGTATGGCACTGGAACGTGCCTACACAATAACCCCCGCGAATGTACAGTATCGTGTTGCAATTGGAGAGACCTATCGGCGCGATAAGGATGTTATTCGAGCGCGTGAAGAGTATGAAAAGGCACTAGGAGAGGCAGTAGATAACCCTGCAGTTTTCAATGCACTAGGGAATCTAGGGCTACAAGAGAGCAATAGCGCAGAGGCATTCAAATGGTTTGATGCGGCGATTCGCCTGCGCCCCGATGACGTGGAGGCACAACTGGGAAAGTCATCGGCACTATCGGGTTTAGAGAAACATGACGAATCTCTTATGATTGCGCGGAATGTTATTGCGAAACTGCCCAACGTTCCCTTTGGTTACAGTGCCCTTGCTTCGGCGTATGAGGCGAAAAAAGACCACCAACTTGCCATTGAGCAGTATCAGAAGGCTTTGGCAATAGACGGCTCTGATGGCTATACTTGGGGTAATCTTGGCTGGTCGCAGTACGGTGCAGAGCAGTTCGATGAGGCGGTGAAGAGTAGTCAGAAATCGCTCTCTATAGACCCTAAGTTAGCCTATGTGCGCCACAATCTAGGGCTAATCTACGCGGTTCAGGATAAGTGGTCAGAGGCGCGGAAGGAGTATGAGGGGGCGGTTAAGGTCTCGGCACTCTCGGAAGTACGTGCCGCGATTAAGGACCTGAAAGAGGCGGGTAAAAAGCGGACAGGCATAAAGGCGATTGCCGATGCGCTAAATTTCTTGCAAAACGCCGAACGCAAACTACAAGGGATATAGTCATGTTCGCCCTGAAACAACAAAATAGGGAGTGGTTACGCGCCTTCTGCGAATGTTGGGAAATCGCGGAGCGGCACTCTCTGATTTCGCAGGAACGAATAGTTTCCGCGCTCACAGCGGCTATTCCCAATGTGCCAGCGAGCGACAGCATAAGACTAACAAGGAGAACTCTCTCGTGCGCGTACGATTAGACTATGGTAAGGTCGGCTTGGAGGTGGAGTTTCCAGACCACAACACAAAGGCAGTTTTGGGGCTAAAGCCCGCTGTTCCGCTTGAAAACCCCAACAAAGCCATTGCACACGCCCTGCGCCAGCCCATTGCGACTCCTTCGCTCGCTGATATTGCGCGTGGACGGCGCGATGCCTGTATCGTGCTGTGCGATATTACGCGCCCCGTTCCTAATAAGCTTCTACTTCCTCCTATTTTGGAAACGCTACACCGCTCTGGAATCCCCAAAGAGCGCGTCACCATCCTCATCGCAACGGGAACTCATCGCCCAAACTGGGGCGATGAGTTGGAAGCACTGGTCGGAGGTGATATAGCAGGCTCCTATCGAGTTGTGAACCACGATTCTAAGAGCCTGTCTACACACCGCTTCATGGGAACTTCTCCGAATGGAGTGCCT
>JAPLCR010000242.1 GCA_026392135.1 Armatimonadota bacterium | reverse complement strand
GGGGGGTGAGTATGGAGACTAGAGTGCAACAACCCAAAACTGTTCGGCTCTGGGAGGGACGTGTGCCTCTCGCGCAAGGAGATAGCCCTGCCGACATTCCGTTTATTACGCTCTACCCTGCTCCCAAAGAGAGCCGTAATGGGGCGGCAGTAGTGGTGTGTCCGGGGGGAGGGTATGGCGGTTTAGCCGCGCATGAGGCTGAGCCGGTTGCAAAGTGGCTGAACAAACTCGGAGTGAGTGCCTTCGTACTTACCTACCGATTGGGACCTCGATACCATCACCCCGTTATGTCGAATGATGTCTCTCGTGCTATTCGCTTGGTGCGTGCTAACGCGAAGGAGTGGGAGGTAGACCCTAAGCGAATCGGCGTGCTGGGCTTTTCTGCGGGGGGGCATCTTGCTTCTACGGCTGAGACGCACTTTGCGGAGGGAGACCCCGTTGCCGACGACGCAGTGGAGCGGGTTAGTTCCCGCCCTGACCTCGCAGTGCTTATCTATCCGGTCATCACTCTGTCGGGACCTTATGCCCATACTGGTTCGCGTAATAACCTGCTAGGCGAAAACCCGCAGCAAGACTTGATAGAGTTACTCTCTAATGAGAAGCAGGTGACGGAAAAGACTCCGCCTACGTTTCTGGTGCATGGCGCAGACGATAAAGCTGTCCCTTGCGAAAACAGTCTCCTTTTTGCGGCGGCGTGTCGAAAGAGGGGAGTTCCGGTAGAGCTACATATCTACGAGCATGGTGAGCACGGATTCGGAATTGGCGGCGATGGCAGACCCGTAGGCGACTGGGTGAAGCGTTGTGCAGAGTGGATGAAGGCACGCGGCTTTTTTCAAGAAAAGCCGTAAGTCGTAAGAGTTCAGCAATTGACCCACGCGGACGCAGATCTCTTGGGTAAGTAACTCGCCTTAAATATGTAGATATGAATCTGCTGGAATGGGCGAGTAACTTAGAGGTTATGGGAGTAAAAATCGCGAAACACGCAAAAAATGCACCAAGCCCCAAACTTGGAACTCTTCGCACAGGCTTCTAATCTCAAACCACTAGAACTCCTCTCCTTTGCGAAGGAGAGGCGGGGTGAGGTTATGTAGATTCCCACAACCCTGAACTCCCCTCTCTCAATGCTGGCAAGGGGTGCCTCCAGTTTGGTTTTGTGGGGTATTAGCGAAGTACTATACAGCACCCCAATAAGCCACACAAGCTGTTGTAAGTAAGCACATATTTTGCACTGCGTTGTACGCATTTTCGCGTGTTGCACGGAGAGAACTCTTACTTTCGGCTGTGTAGGAGCGTCTATAACTCTATAGTGAGGTAGAAGCAGAGTGAAGAGCAGGACACATATACTAAAAACAGGGGTACTGGTGGGCACCTTTTGCGTTCTCGGCTTGATTCCGCCTGTTTGTGCACAGATAAAGATTGTGCCTAGAGCCTCTCGTATTGATGCGAAGGCGAAGGTAGTTCTGGATAGAATGGTGGAAGCGTACCGAAAAATACCTACGGTCTCGCTCAAGACTGAATTTTTTTCAGAGCTCATCCCGATAGATAAGGACGGGAATCCAGTAAAAATAGAGGTGGCTCCGCCTGCTGAAAAAACGGAATCCTCCTCTCCTCCCGTGCAGGAAAGCCCTGAAAAGTCTCCCCCTGATAAGAACCCTTCGCGTCAGAAGATGCCACGCTCTCTGCGCCTCTACTTTACGCGCCCCAACCGCATCCGCCTAGAGATGCAGGAGATTGCGAGTGAGATACAGAAGGCGCAACTCTACCAGTGGGTCTCTGACGGCAAGTTTTTCTATAGCACCATTCCTGAAAAAAACTACTACACAAAAGAGAAAGCCCCCCGGAAGTTTAGCGAATTTTTCCACCTGTATCACATGAACTTTAGTTCGTGGGATGTCCTCCTTCTTGCGGGTGTAGATGTCTTTGCCGGGTTGATGGGTACGATGGACAGCGTGGTGCTTGAGGGTACGGAGAGTGTGCAGGGAGTGGCAACGGATATTGTGCGAATGGAGTGGCTCTCTCCCACTCAGGAGATAACCTACCGCTTCTATGTGAGTAAAGAGGACTCTCTTTTGCGGCGAGTAGTGCAGGAGACTCGCGATATGTCTGGTGCTAAGGAGCCGGGGAAGGTGGGAGGGGGAGATCCCTTCGACCAGCTGAGCGACATTGTCCAGCCGACACAAGCGGTCGACACCCCAGGGGAAGAGGGCGATGTTCCACTTCTGCCCCCCGCCCCGATTGTAAAGCTGCCCCGCTCTTTTAAGACGCGGATGACGTATGAGTATACGGTGAACTCACACCCCGATTTCGCCGCTGACACCTTCGACTTTACCTCTCCAGCCGGAGCGTTTCTGTATGGGGATGTGGCTAAGAAGCGCTTGAAACTGAAGGACTACAGGGCACTCGCAAAGTCGGTACTCGCACCACGCAAGCCGTAAGCCCATAACTGACAGCTAAGAGTTTTTGCCACTGTCCACGCCCATTTTCCCCTATACCGCCTCCCTACCCTCTCCGAAATGGAGAGGGTGCTTACCTCATAGTATGAGCGGAGTTCGTACCGTACCGGAGGGCGTAGCCTCCCCTCCAATAACTTCCAAACTGGAGATTTAGAGATGCCCCTCTTTCCACACCCCAAAGGGTACGTATGTTATCGCGCCGATTCTCCCGTCACTATTGATGGGAACCTCAATAAGCCTTGTTGGTCACGTGCCCCCTGGACATCCTACTTTCGGGATATTGAGGGAGACAGTCAACCCACTCCACGCTTTCGCACGCGTGCCAAAATGCTGTGGGACGATAGGTATCTGTATATTGGCGCGTATCTTGAAGAGCCTCATGTGTGGGGCACTTTGACGACACACGATTCGGTAATTTTTCAAGACAACGATTTTGAGATATTTATAGACCCTGACGGTGATCTGCACCAGTACTACGAAATCGAAATAAACGCCTTGAACACGGAGTGGGATCTGCGTCTTGTGAAGCCTTATCGGGACGGAGGTCCCGCGCTGAATGAGTGGGAGATCCCAGGTATGAAGTCTGCAATCCGTATTGATGGTACTCTGAATGACCCCGCTGATACTGATAAAGGGTGGAGCGTAGAGATGGCTTTGCCGTGGACGGCACTAGCGGAGTTCGCGAATCGCCCTGCGCCCCCACAGGAGGGAGACCAGTGGCGCATTAACTTCAGCCGAGTAGAGTGGGAGATTCGGATAGAGGACGGTAGGTATGTGAAGGTTCCTAACCGCCCTGAACACAACTGGGTCTGGTCGCCGCAGGGGGTAATTGATATGCACCGCCCAGAACACTGGGGCTATGTACAGTTCACCTCGCAACCTGCGGGAAGCGTTAAGTTTCGCAAAGACCCTGCACACCCTCTCCGTGCTTGGCTGATTGGGGTCTACTACGCCCAACGCGCCTATCACGAGGCGCATCAGCGGTATGCTGCCTCTTTAGGTGAGCTACAGGTTTCGTACAGAGAGGTAACGGGGGTAGAGGAGGCTCCCTCCCTCCTGCTCACAAAAGAGGGGTATCTGGTGACGGCGAAACGCCATAGACAGGGGCGAAAATCGGAGATTTGGCACATCCAACAGGATTCACGCCTCTGGCAGGAGCCTGAAGGCTAGAAGCCGACTTTGCAAAAGCCTTCCAAGTTGCATATTGATTTTTCAAGAATCCAAACAAGAGCAGGATTTAGAGGAAAATGGGTAGAAATGGGGAGTGTCTGTAAGTAACGCAAAAACCAAACACGACTGGTTATCTAGCCGCAACTTGTTGCAGGGAATGGCTCTGTTGGCTATTCTCGGCGGAGTCGGTTCGCTCACCCTCCAACACTCTAAAGAGAGAGGGCAAGCCCCTGCCCCCGTTCCTGCACCAGCTGGCGCGACTATTCTTTTCTCTGGTAAAGAGGATGAAGTTCGCTCTAACTTTGTGAAGCAAGGAACCGACCAACCCGCTCCTTGGAAAATTGAAGGGGATGGAATGGTTGTAGGCGGCGGTGGTATCACCACCAAAGAGAAGTTTGCCGACTACCAGCTTCATGTCGAGTTCAAAACTCCGTTGATGCCTAACGCACGTGGACAGGCTCGCGGAAACAGCGGCATAGGGCTACAAGCCAAGTATGAGGTGCAAGTGCTCGACTCATTTGGTATCAAAACGCCCGGTACGGGCGACTGCGGCTCTATTTATAACCAGGCTGCACCCCTTCTCGTTGCGTCTCGCCCGCCGAAAGAGTGGCAGACCTACGATATCGTTTTCCGCCGCCCTCACAAAGACGCGGACGGAAAATTCAGCAAGGCACGTGTGACCGTTATTCATAATGGGCTTGTAGTCCAGAACAACTACGAAATAAAGGGTGCTACAGGAATTGGCAACGGTCCCGACACCGACCAGCCTGATGTTATCATCTTCCAAGACCATGGGAACAAGGTAGAGTATCGCAACATCTGGGTTGTACCGCTACCTGACAAGGGTTCCGACAAATACGACGGAGTGTAGAATACCATGAATACGAAACGTACATTCGGGGGTGCGGTAACAACGCTGTGCCTCCTTCTCTCTACAAACACTTACGCACAGAAGACCGTAGACTATCACGGAAGAAAAGCGTGGGCACTGGAAAACCGTGCGGTACGCGTACTGGTTACGCCCGGCGGAGGGCATATTGCTAGCGTGACGCTTCTCTCGGGCGGCACTAAGGGCTTGAACCCCTTGTGGCTTCCCCCTTGGCAGAGCATAGAGCCTCAGAACCTAAGCAAGAGCAACGCTTTTCCGGCATATCCTGACCCTGCGGGACCTCTACTCGCCTCTATTCTAGGGCAGAATATCTGTGTAGACTTTTTCGGTGCGCCTTCCAAACCCGAAGCCGCCGCAGGAGTCCCCGTACATGGCGAAGCCCCCTGCCTCAACTGGACAGCGGGCGCAAAAGCCGAAAAATCGATCACCTATTCGGTCAGTCTGCCCAAAGCACAGATGAACGTAACGCGCAAAATCGCGATGACCCCAGACTCCTCAGCTATCTGGATAACGGAGACTGTGCAGAACAAGACCGCCTTTGACCGTCCCTTTGGTTGGCAACAGCACCCCTCTTTTGGTCCTCCCTTTGTGGAGCAAGGAGCCACTTTCTTCGACATTCCTGGTACGAAGAGCATGGTGTATCCGAAAGAGTTTAGCACGGGGATGCGCCTGAAAAAAGGTGAGGAGTTTGAGTGGCCCTATGCGCCCGGGACGAACGGTGAACAGGTTGACCTTCGCGCTTTCCCCCTCAACGGCGGTAAATCGAGTGACTACACGGCGACCATCATAGACCCTAGCCGTAAATGGGGCTATGTGACGGCTGTGAACACAAAGCGTAAGGTCTTGATTGGCTACGTCTGGCCTCGTGCTGACTGGCCCTGGGTAGGGAACTGGGAAGAGAACCATTTCCGTTCTGCAAAGCCCTGGTTTGGCAAAGCCCTTGCGCGTGGTATGGAGTTTGGAACGACCCCGTGGCCCGATTCCCGGAAGGATGCCGTTCAACTCAACACGCTCCTTGGTCAGCCCACCTACCGTTGGATTTCGGCGCAGAGTTCGCAGTCCATCGGCTATGGCTTGTTCATCGCCAATGTACCCGCCGGAACAACGGGCGTGAAGGATGTGCAGGTTGAGGGGAACCGCATTAAGGTAACTCTTGACGGCGTAGAGAAGACCCTCTCTTTTGTCGTAACGCGATAGCCCTGTTTGTACATGACCGCTCTTTGCAACAGCAGGAGCGGTCTCTTATTCTTGGAGTAACATCGAGAAACTTCCAGCACGCTCTGAATCCTCGAATAGAGAAGAAACCACACTCCTTACTTTAGGGACTCTCTCTAGTTAGGCAACGCGCTAAAACTACCGCTCCTTTTGCAGAGACATAATGAGAGGTACA
>JAPLCR010000555.1 GCA_026392135.1 Armatimonadota bacterium | reverse complement strand
TTAGGCGAACCCGACCCTATCGTCTATGTCACCTACTCCATTGATGGCGATCAAGTTGCCGCTCAGAATACGGAGCCTTTTTCTTACGATTGGGATACAAAGCAGGTCAGTAACGGGGAGCATTTAGTCGAAATTCGCGCTCTAAACAGACAAGGGAACCTGATAACACGCGCCTGCGTGCTTGTCGTTGTGAATAATACGCACTAGCGGCGATCTCTACTCTACTATACAGCTCCAACCCTCTGGAACCTCGGTATAGGGGATACGCGAATGTCCAAAGGCGAACCCTTTCTGCTCTAACAACCGCTTCAATCCGGAGATTGCCCCCACCTGCTTGAGCGCATTACGAAGAGCGTCCACCTGTGGCTGTAGGCTCTCCTCTCCTGCCCACAACTTTACAAAGAGGGAAGGGGCGACGTTCGCTATCGCTGAGATGAAACCGTCGGCACCCAGTTTGCGCCCCTCTGTTGCAAACGAATCGCTCGCCGCGAATATCGTGCCTTGCTCCCCAAAACGCCGTACCTGTTCGCCAATGCGCTCCGCCTTGCCAGAGGAGTCCTTCGCTCCGGCAATCGTACCCTCTGCGAAGAGCTGTGCTAGGCACTCTAGGGAGATCTCATTTGCCGCGTACTGCGGAATGTTGTAGGCGAAAACGGGCAGGGAACAGCCGTTTCGGGCATTCTCATACCAGCGTAAAATGGCAGTAGAGTTTGCGGGATAGTAGATGGGGGTAGGTAAGAAGACCCCTGAGGCTCCTGCGTCTTCCGCAAGTTTCACAAGCGCAAGAACCTGCTCAGGACGAGATCCCCAGACTCCCGCAATCACCGGAACACGCCCCTTCGCGCCGTCAACAGTGGCTTTGAAAACTTTGCTCTTTTCTGCCGTGCTAAGAAAAAGAAACTCGCCTGTTGTGCCTACGGGGCAGACTCCTGCAACCCCTTCCTCAACTAGCCACTCCGTATGAGCGCGTACTACACCTTCATCCACCCTGTCGGTCTTATCAAACGGAGTGAGTGTTGCGACATAGCACCCTTTAAATTTCTCTTTTGCCTCTTGTCCCTGCATCCGTTTTCCTCCCGCTTTTGGGGTCAAGTATACCCGATACGATAGGTTTCACGCTCTCTTGAGGCTACTCTAGTAAGAGTTCACTCTAACCGCAGAAGGCGCAAAAAACGTACCCTACAAACCACCCTAAGGCAGTGCGCCAAACTTTCCAATCTCAAACCAAGAAGGCTCCTCTCCTTTGCGAAGGAGAGGTTGGGTGAGGTTATATAAAGACTCCCGTAACTCTGAACTCTTGAGGCTACTCTAACAGGTTTTGAACTGACTGGTTTTCGGGTGATGCCTGCGTGACTACGGAGAGAGTAGGCGCGGTAATTGGCTCTGCATTTTCGGGGCGCAGGAGTTCGTTGGGGTTCTCGTCGGGGATAAAATCGGCAGGGCGCAGTAGCATTTCGGGCGACGCATCAGGTGCGGAGGCACGTAGTAGCGTTTTCGCCATGACCGCGTTTTCAGCACGTTGACGTAGATAAGGTAGGCATACGATGGCGCAGTCACGCACCTTCTCATCAAATGGGTTTTTCGCCTCTTGAGTTGCGAGACGCTCTACCGTTTCAAGGTGGGTATCGTCACCAATTTGCTCCAACGCCTTGAGGACAGCTACTACGAACTCAGAATTTTTGCTTTTGAGCGCACTGTTTACACACGCCAGCTGCTCCGTGTTGAGAAGATGTCTGTCGGAGGCTTTGAGGCGCGGCAAGAGCCGTATTAGGGCTGCCTCTGAGGCGTATCGCAGGGTCGATTCGTTTTTCTCTCTCGCCTCGAAGAGTGGTCCCACTATCCGAATGTCATCAAACTCCACGAGTTTTATGACGGCATTTTTATGCGATTGCGTTACTAATCCGCCACCCGTTACCCCAAAAAGTAGAAACATATTTGACCAGTCGCTAAAGCCTTCCCAATTCCCATGTAGAAACCCTTTAGCCAGTCCCACGATAATGTAGAGTGCGAACACCGTACCCATTATTGCGGATAGCCCGCCATAAAACCTACGAGACCGCTTATAGGTTTGCGCCTCCCGCTCTATTGCCGCCAGAAGTGCAGGTACGGCGTTATTACCCAACTCAGCAATTTTTAACTCTGCCTCGATGCGCTCTTCAGCTTTTTTGCTAGTCAGTTTAGCGAGTGTGTTATCATCTAATTCGTGGGGATTTTTGGATTTCATTCTACCCTCCGTATGATAGCCCTACCACGCAGACGACAGTTGCGCCTGCCCCTTTCAGTGCTTTGGCGCACTCACCAACAGTCGCTGTAGTCGTAAGCACATCGTCGATCAATAGAACAGACTGCCCTTCAAAACAGCGCGGAGTTCGCGCCTCAAACGCGCCGACCATGTTTTTTTTCCGCTCCGGCTTGTCGAGGTTAGCTTGAGACCGCGTTGCCCGTACACGCACTAGCCCCTGTGTGTCCAGTTGCCAGCCCCGCTCTCGCACTACGACCTGCGCCAGCCGCTCTGACTGATTAAAGCCACGTTGACGATAACGGGAGGAGTGGAGAGGGACAGGAACCACCCTGTCAAACTCTAATCTCCCCATAGCATTGAGGGGGATACGTGGAAAGTAGGGGGCTTCTAAGGCGCGTGCTATCTGCTTGCCAAGCGGCTCTGCAAGAGCAAGACGCTCTTCGTATTTCAGCAGGTGAATGGCTCTGCGTAGTTTCCCCGAATAGTGCCCTACTCCAAAAGACCACTCGAACTCAGGAAAATCTCCCTTTTGGCACGGCTCACACAGCGTATCACCTACACTCACGCCCACTCCACATCTATCACACGCACGGTAGGGCGCGAGAAACTGCATCTCCTTCAGGCAGGCGGCACAGAGTGCTCCCTCTTCCAAGCGTTGTCTGCACAGGAGACAGTGGGGAGGGTAGAGGAGGTCAAGAAGACCTTCCCATACGAGCGAGAGGGTGTTTGGAGTGACAGGGGTAGCTTTCATGTTGCCTAAGGTAGGGTAGGAAGCGGTGTACCAATTAGTTCGCGCACTTTTGCCCCAATGTCGGCTTCGCGCATGAGTGCTTCGCCCACAAGGATAGCACTGACCCCTGCGGACTGGAGGAGTGCGACATCCTTTTGTGTGAAGATGCCGCTTTCACTTACTAAAAGCCGTTCCCTACTGGACGGAAACTCTTTTGCGAGTTCGAGGGTTGTCCTTAACTGCGTGCGGAAGGTGTGTAGGTCACGGTTATTCACGCCTATCAGGTCGGCTCCCGCGTCCAGTGCCTCAAGCATCTCTTCGCGGTCATGCACCTCTACGAGTGGGGTCATCCCAAAATCACGTGTGAGTTGGAGAAGTTCGCGCAGGTCTTGGGGAGATAACCCCGCGACTATCAACAGAATAGCGTCGGCTCCTGCGACGCGGCTTTCCGCTATCTGCCATGGGTCTACTGTGAAGTCCTTGCGAAGGAGAGGGGCCTCTACAAGGTTGCGAATGGAGCGTAGGTAGCTCAACTTTCCCTGAAAATATCTCTCGTCTGTGAGAACGGAGAGGCAGGTTGCCCCATTCTCTACGTAGGTTTGCGCGATAGCGAGCGGGTCGAAGTCTTCACGGATGACCCCTTTCGAGGGGGAGGCTTTTTTTACCTCCGCTATCAACGCAATCCCGTCGGTATTGGCGAGCGCGGCACGGAAATCTCGTACAGGGGGCGCAGTCGCCAACTGCTTTTCCATCTCTGCAAGGGGGACACGCTCCTTTGCGTGAGCCACTTCGGTGCGCTTTGTGGCAAGGATCTCTGATAGCATACTCATAGTTATAAACTTACTCCGTGAACGTATCTCGTCCAAATAGAATGGCAATACTCAAAGCAATCGGCAGACCCGCTCCTTATCCTGTTTGACTGAGGGAGTCCCCGTACTGTGTCCGCAGGGAGGAGGGGAAGTCATCTTTAGTGGTGTGTCAACTGACGAATATCGTATGCTCAAAATACAGAGTTGGAGGTGAGCCAGGGAAATTAGGGTCTCGCTCAATCCAGTACACGTACCAGGCATTCGTGACATTATGGACATTCTCTCTGTCCACAATACCCATAGTGGCACTGTTTAGGGTAATGCCGTCTAAGAGCAGTGCTTTATACTCTGTTCCTGTCTTAAAATGATAGAGGCTACTCGGAATGGCTTTGATACTCTTTGAGGGTAGCCTAACTAAGTGTAAAGCCTTTTGCCAGGTCATACCGATGTCTTTACTGTATACGACGCGAAAGAGAGCAACCTGCATTTTATTTTCGAGATGCGTCTCATCTGAAAGAAGGATTTGAGTGATATCGCTTTTTTTAAGGTGGCTACTGTTGTGGGTGTAGTAATGAAAACCACCCTCATAAAAGGAGTTGTCTTCTACGACACTTCCTAGATAGTGCTTGCAGTGAGCAAGGTCTTGACCAACTAGCCTGTTTGCATCTATCGCATAACTTGTAGGGCGATGTATCTTTCTAAGCTGCCTATCTACAGTGGTAGCCACTGTAAGCACGAGTGCAAAAACGCAAAGCAGAACAGAGAGTTCAAATATATTGCGTTTGCACGACATTAGGTGTCTACACTCTGGGTAAACGCGACCAACCGTTCCAATCTCTCAAGGGCTTTCCCCGAATCAATCACCTGTATTGCCTGTTGGTAGCCGTCGCGCCAATCCTTCGCAAGCCCCGTTATTACCAGAGCGACGGCGGCGTTGACCGCTATGATGTTGCGTCGCGCTATGTCTTGCGGCGTCGCCTGTTTGCCGCGCAGAATATCGCGTAGTAGATTAGCATTTTCTGCGGGAGTGGGGGCGGGGGCGAGGTCTTCCAGATTGGGAGGAGGGGGTGAGAGACCAAAATCTTCGGGGGACAAGACTCCTTCGGTGATGTTTCCGTCACGCAGTTCGGCGTAGCACGTTTCCCCAACAGTAGAGACCTCCACCATGCCAACCGCACCATGCAGCACAAGGGCGCGTTCTGCCCCCAGTTCTCGAAGCGTTCCTATTGCAAGCGGGCAGAGCGCAGAGTCGTAGACTCCCATCACCTGTAGGGTTGCTCCTGCGGGGTTCGTAAGGGGTCCCAGCAGGTTGAAGAGGGTACGTATTCCAATTTCACAGTCCGCCAACTGCTCTGGAGATAGGTCAAGACGCACTCCCAACGCCTCTAGTACGTCTGCGCTACCGCATACGCCCGACATCGCCCTGTTGCCGTGTTTTGCAACGGCGATACCTGCCCCCGCCAAAACAAATGCGCTTGTGGTGGAGACGTTGAAAGTCTTGACAGTACTTCCGCCCGTGCCGCAGGTGTCCAGAAGAGGCTTGCGTTTGGGGTGAACGGGGACGACTCGCGCCCGTAGTGCTTTCGCAAAAGCAGTTGCCTCCTCTACTGTCTCCCCTTTCAGTCGCAGAGCTACCAGCAACGCCCCTATCTGTGCGGGAGTCGCCTCGCCATCCATAATCGTCTGTGCGACCTCTGTCGCCTCGTCATAGGTGAGTGAGTCCCTAAGTGCTAGTTTTCGTAACGCCTCTTGTATCATCGCGCTATTTCGACCAGGGAGTCATAATATCTTCTGCTTGGTCGTCCGTCGGCTCGTTCAAGCCCCACTGTGTGAAGTCTACGAGAGGGGCATTGCGGGAGCCTCCCGAACCAAGTGCGGGCGCGTTGAGTGCCGCGGCATTGGTAATACTCTGAAGTGTTCCCCCCATGCTTCCAGTACCAAACATATCGCTATCGCTGATTCCTTCGCCTTTGTGTTTGCCCGTGTAGATGGTGACTTTGCCTCCGGTAGAGGAGACATCTACATGGTAGCACTGACTCGTAAGGGCATAGGAGACATTACGCGAACTACGCGCTGATTGCAGGACGCTTGCCACTAAGCCCGGCTCATCTGCACGCACCGCAACAAGGCGGCTACGATAGGGGACGGCAACCACAAAGTCGTGGTGCAACTTCATACCGATATGGTCACGAAAACGCTCTAAGGCGAACCACGTTGCGGTGAGGTGGTCATACTCGAATACCAGACCGACGACATCACCTGCACCGGCTCCGCCCCGTACCATAGTTCCTTGTGAGCGCATTTCGGTCATTGCCCCAGGAAAACCCATCACACTCATGTTATTCAGGGCTTGCCGCATCGCTTCGTCTAGTGACACTCCCCACTGAGCCAACTGTCTATCTGTTACCGCCGTCAAGGTTCCGCCGTACTCCCTTGAGATAATCACGGCAAGGTCACCGATGAAGGGGCGTGCCGACAAGACATCATCTGCGTTTGCCTTGCTCATCTGACCATTCGCTAATTTGACATACTCGTGCGTTTTGAGCATTGGGCGTAGGCTAGAGAGTGCCTCGTGCCAAGACTGCTCAGGAACCTCCATAATAAGAGTGTCTATCCACTGCTTCACAATCGAATCGCGTTGCCGCGGGTCTTGTGAGTAGGTGGCATACAGGTTCTTGAGGTTGCACGCAATCGGAACTTTCTTTAGAGTGAGAATGAAGCCGTTGTCGTTGTTATCAAACTTGGCTGTCGGCTCATTTTGCCTCACTATCTGGCGTACATAGTCGCGGAACTTCGGGAATGGCTCTGCCTTTGGCTTTAAAAATCCGAACAACTTCATGGTGTTTCCCTCTCTCTAAAGGTTACGGAGGATGATAGATTGTGTCTTGTTGTCAAAACGCTGTAGGTTGTTGAACTCGTAACGGTTGCCGTGTATATCTGTGATAATGACGCGGGTAGGGGATAGCTCTTGTAGGTTATCCCGCAAATTTCTGACAATGATGTCGATCTCTCCCTTGTCCGTCTCTACCGTCCAGTAGATCGTTCCAAACTCCTCCTTGACGTGAAGGATACGCTCTACCGTCGGGACAAAATAGCGCCGCTCTAGGTCTTTGGTAACTGTTGCTCGCGACTCCGAGTCTAGGAGGGCGGGGTCGTAAATCATGCCGACATCTTTTCCATTGATGTCAAGTAGCCCGATATAGTGGTCGGGGTCAGATAGTGGGAAAGCTCTTGCAGAAGAGACCTTAATCCAAGACCTATCCGATTCCGTCATGCGCGTAACGCCCGTGACTGTAAACACCTTAATCTGTTTAGGGTCTAAGAGGCGCAATTCAAAAGAGGAGGGTGCCACAGGCAGGGCTATCGTCTCTTCACTTAGGGACATAAATTTCTCTCCAAAACCAGATGGTTCGCTCTTCTGTGTAAATTAGGACACTAGTTGCATTATACTACATAGCAGTAGCTTTGGTAAACAGGGATTTCCATCTCCTCTGCCGAACTATAATCCACACTACCGCTTAAAGGAGGCACATACGATGTCTGTCAACATTAACACGCTCCCAGACCTCTCCAGCGACTACTCTCTTTCGGAGAGCCAAATCGCTCAGTTTCGCGAGCAGGGGCATATCATGTTATCGGGAGTCTGCTCCCCTGAAGAGATAGAGATATACCGAGAAGTTCTGAACAGTGCAGCCTACGGTCATAGTAATGAGACCCGCCCAATGGAGGAGCGTGACACCTACGGTAAGGCGTTTTTACAGGTAATGAACCTCTGGGCGCAGGAGGAAGCCGTTAAGAGATATACGCTTGCACGCAGGTTCGCTCGTATCGCCGCGCAACTGATGGGCGTGAAAGGGGTTCGCCTCTACCACGACCAAGCACTCTACAAAGAGGCGCACGGCGGACACACACCTTGGCACCAAGACCAGTACTACTGGCCCCTTGATAGCGACAACACCGTTACAATGTGGATGCCCCTTGTGGATGTCTCTATAGATATGGGGGCTTTGACCTTCGCAACGGGCTCTCATAAAGAGGGCTTTCTGGGGCAACTTGCTATCTCTGACGAATCGCACTCGACATGGGACAATCTCGTTAAGGAGAAGGGCTACCCAGTACATAACGAACCCATGAGGGCAGGCGACTGCACGTTTCACTATGGTTGGACGTTGCATACGGCTCCGGGTAACAGTAGCGACAAAAATAGAGAGGTGATGACGGTTATTTTTTTCGAGGACGGGATAAATACTCTCGTACCAGACAACCCCAACCGTCAAAATGACCTTGAGGGATGGCTTCCTGGTGTGATAGGCGGCGAGCCTGCCATCAGTCCGCTAACCCCTCTCCTGTATCGTGAAGAGTAGAGAAGAGAGATACACATTGGACGAAGAGCGCGACTATGATGAGGACGAACCGCTTTTGGACGAAGAGGCGGTAGTGGATATGTTTCTGGGAGAGAGTACGCGGGCGGCGGAACTCCGCGTGATGAGCAAGCAGATTCAGGTTTTGGGAGAGGAGGAGGCGATTTCAGAGTTCGTGGAACGTTCCGTCCGCATGACCCTTCAAAAGCCCCGTGAAGAGGAGTTCGATTAGCGATTTGGAACGCTTCCTTCCTGCTCGAATACGAGAGGGTTTTGCGCTACTCTCTCCCGAAACTCGCGTCGCTTGGTTATGGGATCTCCTAACGGGGCTGTTTGCGGGTATCTATCAAGGCTGTATCTGGACGTTTGTGATGCGTGTAGCACGAAAAGAGCTACTCGCCACCAATGCTCAGATGGGCTGGATGTCCGCTGCCCCTGCCCTAGGCTACCTCTTCGCCACCGTATGGGCACGTCAGATGGACGGTAAAGAGAAAATGCCGTTTGTCTTCTGGACATGGCTCTGTTCACGCGGGCTATTTCTGTTTACGCCGTTTCTCGCGACTCGTAGTCTTTTTATTTTTCTCGTCTGCATCATCCCTATTATTTTCTCCATATCAACTCCCGCCTACGTCGCCATTATGAAGGATATCTATCCAGACGCTCTGCGCGGAAGGCTTATGTCGTATGTGCGGATGGGGGTCTACATCATGACTCTAGTAACCTCACTCTGCGTGGGGAGGCTACTAGATAACGGGCTATCATGGCAGGCAGTTTTTTCTGTAGGAGGCTTCTTTGGTGTATTAACCGCATTCGCCTTTAAGCAGATTCCACTACCCCCAACCCCTATTCAAACGACCCCTGCGGTCTCCACTAGAGAGTTTTTTCACGATACGCTTCAAATTTTGCGGCGTAACATGGGCTTTCGCCTGTTCCTTTTTTCCGTGTTCGTCTCTGGATTTGGGAACATCATCTCTGCCACACTTATCCCACTTCAACAGGTGGACTATTTTCACGTTAGCAATACTGATGTTGCAAACCTGCAAAATATCTCCTCTGTCGCTACGATAATCGGCTTCGGTTTTTGGGGTTCGTTTATGGATAAGCGCGGCTCTTTAGCCGCTGTCCTCCTTGCGATTAGTTTCAATCTTATCGTGCCCTTTATCTATGTCTTCACACACGATATGCAATGGCTCTATGTCGCCTCTGCCGCGATGGGGCTGGCTATCTCCGGTATCGAATTGGCGTATGTGAACACCATTCTCATGTTTGCAGAGGAGGGAAAAGCCTCCCAGTATCAAGCCCTGCACTCAAGTTTCTTCGGGATACGAGGCACTATCGCCCCTCAGTGTGCGATTCCGCTTTTAAGTATTGTTGGGATGCGTGCATCCTTTGCCATTGCTCTCGTTATCCTGTTTTTCGGCGCGATACTACAGGCGGTCGCGATGCGCGACTATCGTGCGGAAGAGGCGAGCGATTAGGGGTAGTATCAACCTGCCTGCCCACTGCTCTCTCGTGCGAGCTTACCTTCACAAACTTTGAAGAGCGATGCCTTGTTCGCCCTCACAAAGGTTTTTCTCTATTTTCTCTGTATTACCCTCCCCCAAATACGGTAGGTTAGGGTATAATAGCCCGTCTAATTGAAGAGAGACTAAACGCGCTTTTGTGCGTTCGGGGCTGTTTATTGCCCCTATTCTTCCCGCTTCGGCAAGACCGAAGCCCGAAGCGTCAACCCATGAATGGGGACGCTATCCTGACCGAGGGGAGGTGAGATGTGATGCGCCACTACGAAGCAATGTTCATCGTAGATGCCGAAACAGATGACGAGACTTTGACTGCCATTATGGCAAAGTATAGTAAGGTCGTCACTGATGGAGGAGGAGAGGTGAGCGAAGTTGGAAAGTGGGACAGAGGGCGTCGCCAGTTGGCTTACGCTATCAACAAACGCCGTGAAGGAATCTATGTTCTTCTACAGTTTGTTGCTGACCCTACGGTTCCTGCCGAGCTAGACCGTATCTTCCGCATCGGCGAAGACACATTCCGGCACGTTATTGTACGCCAGAATGAAGACGAAGAGTAGGAACCTAATTTTTGTTGAAAAAAGGTGGAAAGCCTTTCCGCTTTTCTAAACAAGAGTTGATTATATAGAATGAGTGATGCAGTGAGCATCGCTCGGCAGTGAATACTAAAGAGGACCGTTGTTCTCCACCTTCGTAGGAGAGCATCAGGGGAAGGAGTTACGAAGATGTTGAATCGTGTTGTATTGGTGGGGCGATTAGTGGCAGACCCAGAAGTAAAGTACACTCCCGCAGGGGTTGCTGTGGCTTCAATGCGCGTTGCTGTAAACCGGACAGTGAAGAATGACCAAGGCGAGTACGAAGCCGATTTCTTCAATGTAACGGCATGGCGGCGGACTGCAGAGTTTGCACAAAACTATCTCGGTAAAGGGCGGCTCATCTCTATAGACGGGCGTTTACAGACCCGCTCATGGACAGCGCAAGATGGCACGCGCCGCAATACCGTGGAGATAGTTGCCGATAACATCGAAGGCTTAGATAGGCGACACGAGGCGGAAGCATCCGCTACGGGCGATAGTGATGGAGAGATAGAGACCATTTCGGCTCCTCCTCCGGCACGCAAGCCCGCACCAGCACCTGCGCGACCACCTGCCAAGTCGACCGCTTCTGTTGAAGATGACGACGACGATCCTTTTGCCGACGAATAAGCCTCATTGCTCTTGTGACCAATCAAAAGGACTCAAAAGGCTATGACTGCTGGACCCGAAAACTCTCCCGCACCCTACAATTCGGGAGGAAATGGCCCATCGGGATACGGCGCAAGACGCGCACCCGGTGGACCTCGACCTAAGAAGTACACCCGCTCACGACGCAAAGCCTGTATCTTCTGTGTAGACAAAGTCAAGCAGATTGACTACAAACAGGCGATTGTGCAGAAATACCGGAATAAGCTCATCACCGACCGAGGTAAAATCCTGCCCCGTCGTACTACCGGAACCTGTGCAAAACATCAACGTATGGTAGCAGAAGCGGTAAAGCAAGCCCGCCAAATTGCTCTCTTGCCCTTCGTTGCTGACTAAACCGCACCAACAAAGCAGGTCGCCCCTCACAAGAGGGGCGACCTGTTTTTGCTTGTTACCCTGCCTATGTTTGCGTGAGGTCTCTTGTTTTTACCGATTTCTCCCATAATTGCAAAGACGTGCTGGGCACTTATCGCCTACTCCGCTTTTGGGGCACGCTCTTCAAAAATTTACAACGCCTCCCATCAGAACAAGATATAAGGCTTCCATCGAGCAGCATCCGATTTTCTCGTTGAATTCGGTGCCTCTGGCTTGTGTCTACTCGTGTGGAATGTCTGCTGCGCTCTCCGTGAAGAGGGTGCTCTTATGGGATGAGGAGGCAATTACAAAGGAGAATAGTATGAAACGCTGTCTTGCATGGCGGGGTCTTGTCGCCCTGTCTGCGCTGGCACTACTTCTGCTGTCACTTCCCACGCTCTCGAAGGCGCAGGACAGGCAGTTGAGGGCTTGGGGATATAATACGAATGGGGAGCTAGGAGACGGGAGCAATAGTGCCCGCAAAAAGCCATGCCGTGTGTCCGAGCATTGTGGCGTTCTGCAAATCGCGGGAGGAAGGTATCATACCGCAAGCCTGAAGACCGATGGAACTGTGTGGACGTGGGGGGCAAACTCCTATGGGCAACTGGGATGTAGCAGCGTTGCCTCTTCTAATTTACCCCGACAAGTTTCCGGAATCACAAATATAGTACAGATAGCAAACGGTGCTCTACACTCTCTTGCGCTCAAATCAGATGGCACAGTATGGGCATGGGGGTGCAACAAGAACGGTCAACTTGGTGATGGTACAAACCAGAGCCATGCTACCCCTATACAGGTAGTAGGTTTGGTGAATGTTGTACAGATAGCCGGAGGAAACGGTCACTCTCTTGCTCTCAAAGCGGATGGTACGGCGTGGGCATGGGGCAGTAACACCTTTGGGCAGTTGGGGGATGGAACCACCACCGACAAGCCTGTACCTGTTCAAGCGGTAGGCTTGGTAAATGTGGCTCGGCTATCCTGCGGCAACCTGCACTCTCTTGCGCTCAAATCCGATGGAACGGTATGGACATGGGGTGCTAATCTACTGGGGCAACTAGGAGATGGAACCTATGACGATAGCAACACCCCCGTCCAAGTGTATGGTCTGGAGAGTGTGATGCAGGTAGCGGGAGGCGCACTACACTCTCTTGCGCTCAAATCGGATGGAAGCGTCTGGGCATGGGGCAGTGACAATGAAGGTCTTGCACTACCAGTAGTGGGTCTCTCTGAGATAGCACAGATAGCAGGAGGAGGAGGGCACTCCATCGCGCTTAAATCGGATGGCACGGTGTGGACATGGGGGCGTAATGCCTACGGGCAACTGGGAGACGGAACCAAGAAAGAGAGTGATACTCCCGTTCAAGTTACGGAGTTGCTCGGCGCGACTCAGGTTGTAGCAGGACACAATCACTCACTTGCTCTCGTTCGCCCTCCACGACTTGACAGCTATGCCAATTCGGGCTACTTCGGCTCAACTGCGACACTTACAGCCCGCATCCGTAGGCGACCCGACGGGGCGAACCTTACAGGGGCAATGGTCACGTTCAGCGTAGAGGGAACCAGTGTAGGAACCGCAATAGCCGATAGCAGAGGCTATGCCAAGCTCCCCTATGCGATAGAGGAGAGCCTCTCGGTAGGCACGCACAAGTTGGTTGCTAGTTATGCAGGAGATGCTCTCTCTCTTGCCTGTACAGCCGAAACAGACCTCTCCGTTCTTCAAACACCCACCCTTTTGCTTGGCTCTAATGTGTCTGGGAAAGTGGGAACGACTCTCTCCTTA
This sequence comes from Armatimonadota bacterium, assembly GCA_026392135.1. Taxonomy (GTDB): domain Bacteria; phylum Armatimonadota; class Chthonomonadetes; order Chthonomonadales; family Chthonomonadaceae; genus CAIJLM01. The sequence continues at coordinate 3,645 of JAPLCR010000555.1, read as the reverse complement.
CGTGTTCGGTTGAAACGTACTTCCGACCTGAATGGCGTGCCTAGTCAGCACATCGTTTTCAAGATGGATGGATACTCGATAGGAGATGTTGTAACAGATAGTAAGGGCGTTGGCACTCTCTCCTATGCGGTTCCCGAAATGCCTGTAGGTTGCCACTCTTTGACGGCAGAGTATGCCGTCACTGCTCAGTACGTTGGCTCTGTGTGCAAGGGTACGTTCACCATTGCAAAGTCAGACACGCGCCTTCCAACAGATGAGGTGGTAGGCTCCGCGGGGAGCATGGTGGATCTTACGGCTACCTTGAAACGCTCTAGTGATGGAAGTTATCTGGTAGGCAGAAACGTAACTTTCAAACTAGCTGGAGCGGAGGTAGGAACGGCTACGACGGATGCAAACGGGGTGGCGAGGCTACCCTATAGGATACCTGTAGGAGCGGTAGGCAGTCAGAAAATTAGAACCGTATTTGGGGGAGATGCTTACGATAACTCCTCTTCGGGTTCTGCAAGCCTCAAGGTAAATTAGAGGATTCACCTCTTCTCCTCTAGCCCTTTTCTATAACAGAAAGGGGCTAGACTCAATCAGGAGGCACGGTTACGCGAACAGCGACTTCGCGTAGGCAAGGTCTTCTGCGATAAGTCGATTTACGGCGGGTTCGTCGCTGTACTCTGCGGTCAGGCAGATGGTTCCATGAAAGTGTCGGCGTTTTAGCTCCGCCGCCACTCGCGCCCAGTCCGCAAGCCCTTGCCTTCCGGATGTCCAGTACACCTCCCACTGCACCGTCAACGCTTCGGGACCGCTCTTGCGCCGCCAGTAGGCATTTTTGAAGTTCACCATGCAGATTTTGTCCCACACGATATCGAGTGCCATCTCTGGCTCTTCGCCATTGAGGGCGTTGTGGGAGCAGTCCCATACCGCCGCGATATGCTTGGGATGATACTTCTCTAGCAGGTGGCGAAGCCCCATTGCATTGCAGATGCACGCGCCACAGTGGTTCTGAATGCCTAGCGTAACATGGTGTTTCTCCAGTAGGGGAACAAGCGCGTCGTACTCGCGTTGCAGGCTCTCCTCTGAAGCCATATAGCCTATCTTATTATCAATGTTCACGCAGATACGAATGATAGGGACTCCTGCGGACTGGCACGCCGCCATCGCCGCCTCGTCTGTGGGCCCCGCAATGCTTGCGATTTTTACACCATGCTCCCCCAATATACGCGCCGCGTTGGGCAACTCTTTCGCCATATTGTTGGGGTTGACGGGGTAGCCGGGTCGGACGGGCAGCTCAATCGCATGTAAGCCTAAACCCGCCACGAACTTCGCGAGTTCGGGGATAGGCATTTTCCAAGGCTTGGTGAATACCGAAAACTGTATCGTGTTATCGCTCATCTCTGTCTCCTGAGTAGTTGTACTGCATCGCCTCGCTGTTTCGTTCGAGAAGCAGTAGCGTTGGTTTCTTTATGCGATTACGGGGTGGTAGATTCCTGCTCTGTTTTGACGGGGAGATTGTCGCTAATGGTGAGAATAGAAAAGAACGCCCATTCCGAATAATGTTAGAAGCAGAATCCAGCACTGGTAGGTCGCGCTTGCAAAGGTGAAACTGAAACTGGGGGCACTACTCGGCGGTTTGGGGGTCTCTTGCTCCATACTGTTCTCCTCTCCCGCGTCGCAACATTACGAAGTAGGCGAGCGGTGGAAGTGCGCCATCTTCCAAAGACCCTCCTGCTGTATATACACCCGCGTTTCGTTGTAGGTTTTCCAAACGGGCGTTCCATGCGAGTCGAAGGTCATCAGGCGTGTATAGGTGACGATAGCGGTATCCCCATAGACCTGTACGCGGGGCGAAACAATGTCGAAGCGGTGCGGAGCCATGTCGGGGTTTTCCGCCATCTGCCGCATCAGCGAGAGGTGGAAATCCACGCCGTCAATACGGTAGGCGCACACATCCTCAAAGCAGGAGAGGTCTGGGGTGGAGTGTTTCGCGTAGAAGGCTATATCGCCTGTATGAATGGCGTGGAGGAGTTCCCACGTCAGTTTCAGCAGTTCGCGCTGTGTCTTATCAAAACGCGCCTCTTCCAGAAGTGCGGGTTCAATCATTGTACAGTAGTCTCCTTTAGTCTTGTACTCACACCACCTGCCCCTGCCTTCTGTCGTTTTGGAGAGGGGAGGGGAGAGGTTAATGCTAAACAGTGCTGAGGCTTTTTGCTTCCCGTTTCCGTCGCTCACGCTCAATGTGAATTAGTAGCACCTGAATATCACCGGGACGCAAGCCCGGAATACGGGAGGCTTGCCCGACGCTAAGCGGGCGCACTCGTGACAACTTTTCGCGCCCCTCATACGAGAGGGAGCGCACGTTGTCGTAATCTATGCCGTCAGGTATCTCTAGCGATTCCAACTTCGCGTAGTGCTCTATCTGAGCCTCTTGGCGGTGGATATAGCCCTCGTACTTTGCATGAATCTCCACCTGCTCCACGACAGCGCGGGGCAAGAGGTGCTCAGGCGCATTCTGCGGATCGAGTAGAAGCGCAAGCTCCGCAAGTAGGTTGTAGTTTAGTTCGGGGCGGCGTAGAAGCGATAGAAGGCTCGCCTTCTGGTCTCCAACAGACACCGTTCCTAACGCCTCTAGTTTTGTGTTGTCTTTGGGTAGGACATAGGTATTCGCAAAGCGGTGAGTCTCCTGTTCGATTGCATTTCGCTTTTCGGTGAAGAGGCTCCAGCGTTCATCCGTCACAATACCTGCCTCCCGTCCGATAGGGGTCAGGCGTAGGTCGGCGTTATCGTGGCGAAGAACAAGGCGATACTCGGCACGCGAGGTCAGCATACGGTAGGGGTCGGTTACGCCCTTCGTCACAAGGTCGTCTATCAGTACCCCGATATAACTGCCTTGCCGCGCAAAGGTGATGGGAGAGCGCTCTTGGGCGCGAAGCCCCGCATTCATCCCCGCGACAAGCCCCTGCGCCGCCGCCTCCTCATAGCCGCTCGTACCATTTATCTGCCCTGCTAGAAATAGCCCTGCAACCCCCTTTGCTTCTAGGGTCGGTTGGAGTTGGTCAGGAAATACCATGTCGTACTCTACGGCATAGCCTGCTCGTATCATCTCCACATTTCGCAAGCCCGGCAGGGTTTTCAGAAAGGCTATCTGTACCTCTGCGGGGAGGCTGGTAGACATTCCCTGCACGTAGACGGACTGCCCTGCCCACGTCTCCTGCTCCAAAAAGACGGGGTGTGCCTCCTTGTCCGCAAAGCGCACTACCTTGTCTTCGATACTAGGGCAGAAGCGAGGTCCAATTCCCACGATATGCCCCCCGTACATTGCGGAGAGGTGAAGGTTCTCCCGAATAATGGCGTGTGTGTCGTTATTGGTATGGGTTTGCCAACACGGAAGGAGTGGGCGCGGAGGCTTCAACTCCGAACTCATAAAGGAGAAGGGGGGGCAGTCCTCCGACTCCTGTACAAGCGTCTCACTAAAATCGATAGAGCCGAGGTGAATGCGCGGTGTGGTTCCTGTTTTGAAACGCCCCATCTTCAATCCAAAGTTCTGGAGAGAGACCGCAAGCCCCACACTACGCTCCTCTCCATGCCTTCCTCCGTGCGTCTTTTTGTCGCCGCAGTGCATAAGCCCATTCAAGAAGGTTCCCGTCGTGATAACTA
>JAPLCR010000634.1 GCA_026392135.1 Armatimonadota bacterium | reverse complement strand
ATCTTTGGTCGTACCGGTCAGGGAAATCTCATCTGTAGAGAGGGTGCCCGATACAGAATATCTATTTGGTAATCCACTCATTGTAAGAATACGGTTTAAATCCATCTTCTCTGCTTGAGCCGTTACTACAACTGTCGGCGGTGTGTTCTCCATACTCCTCAAGCCGTCTACTAAGGCAGAAAATGTCACAAAGCCAGGCGTAAGCAAGAGCTTTCCTTGTCGAACTACGACCCGATCTCTACTCGCATTAAGAACACCTTCTACGCGCTCTGCTTCGAGTTTCCCAAGATGCACATTAAATGCGGTAATCCTACCCGCTACCGTTGGGCTGTCCCATGTTCCTGATAGATGTGCCCCCAAATCGGTCTCACCGCGTATGAACGCGATACCCTCCAAGGGGATATCAACAGGACTACTCTCTATGCTCACCGCAGGCTTAGTAACACTTTTAGCATTAAAATTGTCAAAAGCAGACCTAATCGAGCCAATATCAAACTCATCACCCGCGAAGCGAATGTCCAACTGATGAGTACTCCGGTTCACCTCACCCTGAGCAGTCAGAAAGCCCCGTGCATCGTCTATCAGTAGGTTGCGGACAAAAACTCGCTCACCCAACGTGTCAAGCTTCATCTGAACCGTATGAAAACTCTGCCCATTCACTCTCACCTGTGCCGCTTGTAGTGCAAGACTGTTCTTCCACTCTGTTTCAGGAGATTTTTGGAGTGCCGCCGAGAGTTGCACAAGACCTGCTACCTGCGGAGCAGACTTGGCTTTTGACCAGTAGGGCGCGAAGTCCTCTAGTTTGAGGTCTCTGATTTGAATGGTAATTCGGCTTAGCTCCTTCGCCGACTGCGTTTTAACAGCCAACCTCCCCTTCCCTATCTGGGCACTCACCTGACTGTGTAGCACACCATCCCCGTAAACTAGCCATGCACGTACATTCTGAAGAGTAGTGGCTTGGTTGGTGAGGATGGGTAGTTGCCAGTGCGTTGAGACCGTTCCACGTTGGAACGTTCCCGCTGAAACGACCTGTAGCTCCCCTTCCCCCTCCAGTTTGCTAATCTCGCTCCAAACTTCAGCGTGACTTCTCTGCAGCCATCTTGAAAGCACGGGATACTGCACGACAGTGTGTGTATTAAGTTTCGGAAAGACCCCTTGTATTTCATAGCGAACGGCACTTTTTGGCGGAGCAAATAGAGATAGATTGTCGATACTCCCCTGTGCGCGTACAGGCGTACCTGAGTAGAAGCCTGCGACACTACCACGAAGAGCGGTGGGGGTTAAGAGGAGGGTTCCAGAGGCATTTGTAACAGGAGACTGTATCTCGTTCCCATTCAATGAAACCCCTGCGAGTGTCACTTTCGCAGAACCAAACAGTCCGTTGGGGTTGAATTTTTTCAGGTGGTTCATGCCGACGTAGCTTGCGGAGAGGGAGATGTCAGCTTTACCCTGAGAGATAACTGCAATCTGAGAAGGCAAAACTCGTTTTCCAACTCTGGCGAGGTCAACCCCACGTAGCTCCACGCTACTTTGCAATGTGAATGGATTCGGTAACAGTATCCCAGTGATGTGGAAAGCCTGTGCGACTCCATCCCACGCTTTTGAGGAAAAATCAAACGCAGCACTAGCATCGGTACGCAAGAGGACAACTCCGCTCAGAGAGCGGAAGGCTGTGTTGAAGGGGGTTGTAGGAACTCCTTTCGGAGAAGGGAGGGAGGCATCCTTATAGAGTACAGTCGCCTCTTTTACCACTACTCTGCCCACAAGCATACGCTTGCCCTCTCCCTTACCTCCGAGTAGCTGTTGGAGCATAGGCGCGATATTCCACTTACCACGCGCACTCCGTGTAAGCTGAACTTCGGGACTAACTACCACTATCTCATTCAGGATAGGTTGCAGGGTCTTAGGATCTTCAAACAGTTGATTGTAGCGGTAGCCCAAAATCACTCTGTTTGCTATTGCTAGAGGAGCAGAAGGGTTCGCCTTTTCGCCAATCCGTACGTTGGTCAGAACAATCTGGTTCTCAGCCTCCTTGTTCCAAAGGCTACCCCGTATCTCCACATCCCCGATACTAACAACCTGACCAACTCGTTCTGTAGCAGCGACGGAAAGAAGGTACGCCACGCGCTTCCCAACCATGAGGAAATCGCCAACGTGACGTAAATAGAGGAAAGCACCTGTCAGAAGAGAGAAGAGGGGCAAAACAAAAAGGAGCAGATTAGTCCAGAATTGTAAGCGGCGCATGGCGTATTTGTGCTTTAGTCGGTCGAATGAACTACCCTCAATATGCGCCCACCTGCGCCAAACGCTCCGACATCAGCTTTTCGGAGAACTCTTGCGCGTTGTAGGAGGAGCGCACAAACGGTGCAGAAGCCACGAATACAAAACCCATCTCCTCCCCAATCCGTGCGTATTCAGCAAACCTGTCTGGGTGAACATACTCTTCAACAGGCAGGTGTCCGGAAGTGGTAGGACGTAGGTACTGCCCAATCGTCACCGCATCTACGCCCACAGACCGCAGGTCACGGAGGGTCTCTAATATCTCCTCATGAGTTTCGCCTAGCCCCAACATCATCCCCGACTTCGTATATATCCTACTATCCATATTTTTGACGGTTTGAAGAAGTTCAAGGGTTCGAGAGTATTTTGCTTGAGGGCGTACAACCGGGCTAAGCCGCTCTACCGTCTCAATATTGTGGTTGTAGATGTCGGGCTTCGCCTCTACAACGCGCCGAATACACCAGCCTTTCCCCTTGAAATCAGGGGTAAGCACCTCAACAATTACACCGGGTATTGCATTACGGAGAGCGATAATTGTATCGGCAAACTGACCGGAGCCTTCGTCCTCTAGCTCATCTCGCGCAACGGAGGTCACGACAATGTGCTTTAACCCCATCGCTTTTGCCGTCTCAGCAACACGGCGCGGTTCATCTCCATCCAACTCCAATGGCTTTCCAACCTTTATCGCACAGAAGCCGCAGTTACGAGTACAGATATCGCCGAGTATCATAAAGGTGGCGGTCTTCTTCGACCAACACTCCCCCAAATTCGGACAACGCGCACTCTCGCACACAGTGTGTAGTTTCGCGTCCCGCATCATCAGCTCCACGTTTTGAACCGTAACAGGGCTAGGCACACGCTTTTTCAACCATTCTGGCAGTCGAGAATTCACAACTATCTCCCTCCCCATCTGCTTCAGGGGAATCAACTCAGTTTGTTATAGATAGTGTAGCCGATTTTGACCTCAAAAATCAAGAGAAGGCTCTAGGGAGACAGGGCGAACGCATCATAATTCGCCATTATCGCGCTACAGTGAATATTTGTATCCATATCACCTTGTATACTAAGTAGTGGCGTTTTCTTGGGCTTGTGGTTCAGGTATAACATTCTCATCTCCGGTTAGAGGTGTAT
>JAPLCR010000138.1 GCA_026392135.1 Armatimonadota bacterium | reverse complement strand
AGGGCTATCCGGGTCGGAGGACTCCGCTAACAGTCGTTGATGCCGCCTCTCAAACGCTTCGGAGGTATGCCGGAGGAATATCAAGCCAAGCGCGACGTGTTTGTACTCGCTGGCGTCCATGCTACCCCGCAGTTTATCGGCGGCTTGCCAGAGAATGGTTTCCAGATTGGGGGAAGGGCGTTCGCCGCGATAGTTACCCGGTTCGTAAGCGTCCACATCCGCAATTCGCAGACTCACGCGCCCCAGCACTTTTGTACTGGAGAGCAACCCGCGTTCAATGGCTTTATAGATGGTTTGCAGATTAACTCCCTTGCGCTCGGCGGCTTCCTGGGGAGTGAGATACTCTTCGACAGTGGGAGAGGGTTCCTGGGACATTACAACCTCCGATGTATAACATTTTAGACATCCCTATCTTACACGGAAACCCTTTCAAGAGTCAAGAGGTTGTCTAAAGTTTTCTACATTATTTTGGCGATTCAAGAACGCTTCCTTCGGGCAAGGCGATGGCGTTGTCTTCTGCTAACGAATAGTCGGTCTACCAGTTGTTCCAACCACATTCTGACGGGTTCATGGGTGAAGGCGTTTATGATAAGCGCGATGGTAGTCGCGGCGACTTGCCGTTGCGCCGGGTCGCCCAACGGAAGTAGATGCGTCAGAAAGTCAACCGCCAGTTGGTAGAATTCCAGAGTGAGCGCGATAAGAGCCGTGAATACGAGCGTCGTTTTAATGATAACCCGGATATTGAACAGGTGATGCACGACAGATGTATACGCGACAACCGCCAGAAAGAAGATGGTGGAGAGGGTTCCCGCGTCAATAAACCGGAAATCGTGGAAGAAGTAAGGCAAAACGACGTTCGCCATGATGCCCACAAACGCCGTCACCAAAACTCCGACTCCCACTAATTTTAGTTGGATAGAGTTCTCGCGGGGTAGTTTAGCGGGTGAGCGAAAGGCGACCCAAAGAGCCTCGCCTACAAATATAAGAACGTGAAGAAGGTACAACAGGAATAGCCAGCCGTAGGTCGTGATATGCTCTCCCATCGCGAGAACCCTCTCCGACTGGTCTATCAGCCCAGTAAAAAGGGAGAGGAGGACAAACGCTCCGCTCTCCACCCAAATCCAAATGAGGCGCTTGATTTCCTGCTTTGCGAGTACAGCGACGAAGATGTAGACAATGGGCGCGATAAGAGCGACGGAAGCGAAGTTCAGTCGTCCCCAATAGAGTAAAATGGGGTTCATGGTCTGGGCGTTATAAACAAAAAGGCTCCCCACCCAGGCGAAAAGGGAGAGCGCAAGGAGAGCGTAAATGCCATTAAGTCGAGAAAAGGGGTCTCTGGAAAAGACATAGAGCGAGGAACCAAACAAAAACGCTAAACACAGGAGATAAAGAGAGGCGACAACGAGGGACATAGTAGGCGAATTAAAGCGCGCCGAGCCGTTAAACTTCTTCCTCTACTTTGCCAGAGCGAAAGAAGAATGGCAAGAGGAGCCTCAAGCCGCTCGATACGCCTGACACACCAACTCTCTATAAGCGTTAGAGCGAATGGCTTTCATAAGGAGAGAGCCCGCGACCTCGACGGTCTGCATCTGGCAGAGGTAGCACTCCTCTCCCCAGTGCATCCTTAACTCGCCAATGATTTTGAGGGGCCAACCAATCCTTCGATAGAGTTTGAACATCGGCGGGGTGCATTCCAGTATTATGCCTTCTAGCTTTCGCCCCACGCAGTATCTCCATAACTCTACGCAGATAGACCAGAACAGCCCCGGACAACCTCGAAACTCAGGAGCGAGAGCCATCATGGTGACATGACCGAGGCGGTCTTCTTTGGAGAATTGCAACTCACTCCAGACTTGTTGACAGGGCAAGCGTCCGTTTTCATCCTGAAGTGCGAGTTGAATACCTCCTGCAAGAACTCCGTCCGCTATTCCTGCGAAGTGTAGCGACTGTTCAGGAATAGCGTTAAGGTACTCGCCCGGTTGCCACGAGAGTTCGTGCGCCACTCGGCGAAACAAGGCAAGTAGTTCGTGCGCCTCTT
>JAPLCR010000241.1 GCA_026392135.1 Armatimonadota bacterium | reverse complement strand
CCGATTGCTGGACGATGATCGTCTGCAACTCAATTATCTGAGAAAGGAGTTGGTCGATAGTAGGGAGAGAGCTAGCTGACATCATTTTTCTCTATACGAACAGAGTATGGAAAAGATTCCCATAACCCTGAACTCTTACAATTCATTGGAGAGTTCACTCTTTTGGGAATGAACCGCGAAACACGCAAAAAAATGCACACAAGCCCCAAACTTGGAACTATTCGCACAAGACTCTAATCTCATACCGCTAAGACTCCTCTCCTTTGCGAAGGAGAGGTTGGGTGAGGTTATGTCAAGATTCCCATAACCCTGAACTCTTGCAAATTCATTGGAGAGAACCCTTGACGTTAAAACGCTACTGAATACAGTTTCAAACAAGTGAAGGGGAGGAGTGCCGCCTCTGTAATGGTTGCGGTGTCACAGCGTATGATCTTGCCAACGCTCTCACCCTCCCACTCCGGTGCCTTCTGCGGAACGAGGTTCTAAGCCCCTAGGGCGGGCGCACGCTGATTGGAACAGAGGTGTTCTCCCTTATGTTCTAACATACAAGAATGGGGTGAGGGCTTGTTACTCCCAACCCACACGCAGTATCACGCCATCAGGGTTATTGGGATACTTGAGCAGCACACTAGAGCCGTCTACATACGACTCTACACTGATAGGGCTTCCGAGCCTATCTACTCCCCGCACCCCTTTAAAAGTTTTGTTGCCTGCCCAGAGGCGTGCCACGCCCTGCGTTTTTGAAGGTCCCTTCACAAAGAGGGCTGTCGCGTCATTTCGCTCCACGGTTGCTTGTACTCTACCCGAAGCGAAGCCCACACGCGGTATACTGCCTGTCGGTAAGTCCACAAACAGCCCCAACGACTTGGGAAGCACGGTTCGCTCGTTGGCGACGGAGAGTGTGGGCGAGAGAATATCTATCATTCTGCCCTCCACCGTCTCGGAATCGTTCAGGGTTCGCACAATGGTATACCGCCCACGCTTGAGCCGAAACACCTCCGGCTCGGTATAGGCTCCGCCAGCGCGTTGATGTGCGTACTGCACAAGGGAGCGCCATAGCGTTCCGCTACGCGAGTTACTTGTAAAGAAGCCGGGGGCTACGCCTGCATAGAGCACCACTCCCTTCCCAACATCCTGCTTCCAAAGGGGAATACTCCCGTCTCTAAGTGTATAGAAGGCGGTAGGGAGACGCTCTGCCTCCTCCTCTTTTCCTTTAGCGGCAGGAAGCGTACTCTCTATCTTTGGAAAGTCGGGATAGGAGGTGATAGGGTAAGCGAGTCCTACTCGAATGCGCGGAGTGTCTCGCACTATATCGCCGCCGACCTTCGTACCGAGCAGAGTGCGCGAAGTATCGGGCTTCGCACTGGCTATCGAAACGAAAAATCCGTTACCCATCTCAATATGAACCGTAACGCGGCGACTGCGCGGTAAGTTATCTAACTGGTAGACCCAATAGGAGTTACCATCGGAAAACCTCCCCTGACCATTGAACTGGCTGTTATGATCGAAGGCGATAAAGCGGTTTTCGAGTTCTGACCCTGTGCGAAAGGAGAGGGCGGTCTGCCCATCTACCTTCACCTCTACGGATAACACCAGTGCCCCCCAGCCATCAGTGGGAGTCACATCCTGAAACTTAAGAGCGATACTTCCCGTTGGAGTAACAAAAGAGGTTATGTCATAAGTATATCGATTCAGGTTTTTCAGGTCATGTGTGCCACTCTCAGCACGCGCCAATGCAGTAAACGAAAGTGTCGGTTCAGCCGAACCGATATTTGCGAGAGGGCTTCCTGTGGTGATACCCAACTGATTCCATAGGTCTGCGTGGGGGGTAGCCTGCTTCGCCTGTTGCCACCAGCTATCATTGAGACTGTTGTAAGGGTCTGTTCCACCAACAACAAGGAGGCTACCACCTGTCTTTACCCAGTTCGCAAGAGCGGTATGCACGGCGGCGGAGGGGGGCTTCTGGTAGTCGTAGGAGAGTATCAGAGTTTTGAAGGCTTTTAAGTAGTTCGGCGCGGTAGCACGGTCTAACGACACCATCTGAACAGGTACGCCGTGTTGCAAAAGCGGGAGGCTTAATCCAAATACCCCATCAAAGTCGCTAGGAGACGGGGCTGCACGCTGATACTGCAACGAATCGGAGATAAGCACGCCGATATTGGTGAATTCGGCGGGGCTGCCCTTCGTCTCTATCTGGTTGTGCATATCCTGTAGAGCAGCGGTGACACTATTGATTTGTGTGGCATACCCGGCGGGAATATGCCCGTACACGCGCTCGGGCCACGGCATAACCTCGTAGGAGTTGACTTCAGGAAACAGCAGGCAGGCGGCTAAGGTGTCCTCATAGTGGCTCTTGAAATCCTGTTGAGAGCGGTTGGGGTTATCCTCTAGTGGGTCAAGTAGAAACCAGAGACGCTTATTTGTCCCTCTTACGAGATGGTACAGGGAGGAGTATTCGAGATAGGCGAGCGAGAACGTGAGGTCTTGCCGCAGACCTGCATAACGCACAGGCGAACGCGCTGTACCCGTCCAAGCCTGCCCTATCACCTCCTGCACGCTATCCAGTGACGAAATACGATACTGGGGGGCGATAATCCCCCACTGAGCGTAGTTGATAGGGCTATGGAGGGCTACCATACGGCGCAGGTTCGGCTTCTGTATCTGTGCGGACTTCAAGAGAGCATCTATATGCCGCTCCTCCAAAAGCCCCATAAGCCTACTGGCACGATACCGCGCCTCGATGCTACTGTGCGGAGGCTCCCAAGGGGTGTTGTACTCTTTCAGCCATGCCTCCTTGAAAGCGTCCTCGTAGCCTGCTCGCGCCCAGTACTCCGGCTCTTCGGGGCAGATGCCGTCGCTTCCATTTTGGAAGGCTAGCGCGTAGTATCTACTCTCTATCTCTTGGCGTTTTGCAGTGGGTGTCAGGTAGTAGCTTCCCTCAATGGTTATTGGCTGTCCATCCTGCGTTCGTTGGAGCTCCGCAGGATTGTTATCCGCGTACTCTTTGCCATCGCGAGAGCCTCCCATTGTCCAAACCGTGTAACCCCGCTCCTTCCACCCAAGAATCGATTCAATGGCACTTGTATAGACGAACATCGCATCTGTCTGCAAATCGATTTCAGGGGTAGGAATGCGAGGTGTCTGGCTAACGGTATAGGGTTTATCAGGGTTACGGCGGACAGTGACAAGAGTGTTGGCGGGATAGCCTTCCACGAGGAGTTTTTTCACACCGTTGGGTAGCCCGTCGTTGTCCGAATCGGGGTCTGTCTGCACAAATTTAACCGACTGAACGCCAAAAGGAGCGGATTTCGCTCCAAGAACGACAGTCACTTTATCGCCCCATTTCCACGTCGCTGGAACTGTCCAAATGACCTGTAAGGCGTTATCTTTTCCACTCTCAGTGGCGAAAAGGATAGGTTTCAAGTCGGTTCCGAAAACGGAGATATTGGGCAGTGCTAGGCTAGAGGCATCGCCATCCAGACGTAATGATAGTCTGCAACGCGCACCCGGCAGTGCGGTGAAGGCGTAGCTCCAAAACTTGCCGACCTCTGCACGCCGAACATTTTTCTCTACGAGAGATCCAAAATCTTTGGCTAGGAAGCCCACCTCTTCGGGGGAACCAGGCGTAAAAGTGGTAGGGAAGAGAGAGGGAGGCTCTGCGGACATGGGCAAGAGACTGCCTAAAATGAACAGAACTGTAAGAAGAACCCTGCTACGCGGGAGGTAAGAACAAGACGGCAAAAGCATAAGAGGAAGCGTGCTCCTTAGGAGTTAGCGATAACCTGTCAAAATTATAGCCTGTTTTGCGGGGGGAAAGTCTGTGATTGTAGAGTGTGTTTACAATTTTTCTCTGAAAACAGTATACTAAAACATGGCAAACGCGAGTCTTCCTGAAAATCCTCTACCCCGCAAGCGTATCGCCCCGCGCCAAAACACCTCTGCTCCCTCTCTACAGGAGCGGGTTTTGGCTTCGATTCGCTTTTTTTCGGAGACACTTACCCTATCGGGGCAGACGATAACGACCATTATAAGAGGGCGTTTCGCCTTTCGAGACCTTCTGCTACAGATGTCTTCGATTGGAGTAGATGCTGCCGGAATAGTACTGATAATGGCAATAACCTCCGGCTCGGTCTTTGCGCTCTACACTGCATCGATGGCTAGCTCAATGGGGTTCACCGAAATTGTAGGGGGGACATTTGCCTACGTT
>JAPLCR010000331.1 GCA_026392135.1 Armatimonadota bacterium | reverse complement strand
TTAAGGTCAAAAGAACGAAGGCGGGATGGGATGACAAATATCTTCGGAAAGTTATTGAGAGCTGTTCACATATTTAGATGCGTTTGCCCTGATGCACGAGTACTAAATCTTGCTTTTTGTCCGCTTTTTGTGCTAATATCAGGAGAGTAAAATAGTGTTATTCACGTATACCGCACGGAGGAAACCCAACAACATGGCAAGTCAGCCACCCCAAGAGACACCCCTCGCGCCTGTCATGGAACCAAACACCGACGTAAGAACGGCGACACAGAAAGCCGCTGAAGATGCGACACTGGCAAACATCGCGAGTGTTGGTCACGTCTCTATGGAGTACACCGCATCACAGATACAGGTACTGGAGGGGTTAGAAGCGGTGCGCCGTCGCCCCGGTATGTATATCGGAGGTACGGATGCAAAGGCACTTCATCATCTTTTTGTAGAGGTGAGTGACAACGCTGTAGATGAGGCAATGGCAGGGCACTGCGATCATATCGACGTAGTACTTCATGAAGATGGAAGCGTCTCCGTTCGTGATAACGGGCGCGGTTTTCCGGTAGATATTAGCCCAGAGTACGGCATTCCAGGCGTGGAGCTAGCTCTCACCAAACTTCATGCGGGAGGAAAGTTTGATAGCGGGGCGTACAAGGTCTCCGGTGGTCTACACGGCGTAGGCGTATCCTGCGTAAATGCAACTTCCGACTACCTAACGGTATCAGTTACTCGCGACAGCAAAATACACCACATCCGCTTTGAGCGCGGCGAGACGGTACAACCCCTCAAAGTGATCGGCAAGGCGAAGGCTAGCGAACATGGGACTCTCGTTCGATGGCACGCCGACCCTGAAATTTTTGGTGAAGAGACGGACTACGACCCTGAGCGCATCGAGCGCAGACTGCGTGAACTTGCCTACCTAAACAAAGAGCTAACGCTCACCTTCACCAATGAGCGTGACCCTTCCACGTTCGATGAAGAGGGTAAACCAGTCTGTAATGTATACCACTACGTCAAAGGTATTGTCGAGTATGTGGAGCATTTGAACTCCACCAAGACTGCTGTTCACAAACCCATCTACTTTGGTGGTGTGCGCGACACGACCATCGCGGAGGTCGCGCTTCAGTATAACGACGGCTATCAGGACACGATTCTCTCCTTCGCTAATAATATCAACACTCCCGATGGCGGAACCCATGTTTCGGGACTGAAGACTGCCCTAACTCGCGTTTTCAACAACTATGCCCGCAAGAACGGAATCCTAAAAGATAAGGACTTAAACCTGACGGGCGACGACGTGCGCGAAGGCTTGACGGCAGTCGTCTCTGTCAAACTCACTCACCCCCTTTTTAATGCCCAAGAGAAGGCAAAACTGCTTAACAACGAGCTAGACGGTATTGTTGCAAATATCGTCGGCGAAAAGTTAGGGGAGTTTTTAGAGGAGAACCCCGCTGTTGGAAAGCGGATTGTAGAGAAGGCGGTAACCGCCCAGCGTGCCCGTGATGCTGCACGTAAAGCCGCCGAGCTTGTGAAGCGTCAGTCCGCCCTCGAATCGAACTCTTTACCCGGTAAGCTTGCCGACTGTACCGAGCGCGACCCCAGTAAGTGCGAACTGTTCCTCGTTGAAGGAGACTCCGCAGGAGGACCCGCCAAGCAGGGGCGTGATAGACGTACTCAAGCGGTACTCCCTCTACGTGGTAAAATCCTGAATGCGGGTAAGACTCGCGTGGACAAGGTCTTGGAGAACCGCGAAATTCGCAACCTCATTACCGCCTTTGGTACCGGAATCTGTTACGGAAGTGAAGAGGAGGAGGAGGTAGTTGTAGAGGAACTCGTTGGCGAACAGCCGATAAATGTCAAGGAGGCGAAAAAGGAGAAGGCAGCCTACGATCTCGGCAGACTGCGCTACGATAAGATAATTATTATGACGGACGCAGATGTAGATGGGGATCACATCCGTACTCTTCTGCTCACCTTTTTCTGGCACTATATGCGCCCGCTCATCGAAGAAGGGCACGTCTATATCGCGCAACCACCGCTTTTCCGCATCAAAATAGGCAAGAATGACCAGCGCTACGTGAAGACGGAGGCGGAGCGTGATGAAGTTCTTAAATCCCTCCGCAATAAGCGTGATGTTGTTGTCACACGCTTCAAGGGGCTGGGTGAGATGAATGCGGATGACCTTGCAGATACGGCTATGAACCCCGAAACGCGAAGGCTGGCAAGAGTGCAGCTGGACGCGGAGAACCTGCCTGCCGCGATTGAGATGTTCGACATTTTTATGAGCGAAAAGGTTGAACCGCGCCGCGACTTTATTGTCTCTCATGCGAAAGAGGTCACTGAAGTAGACTGGGAAGGTTAGTTCGCTCTCTTGAGAGGCTCTTCTACAGCGGAGTACTGGTGCTGGAAGACGCTCGGTTCTGGGCGTAGGGGGCTTTCAGCAAGGAGTTGAGGAGGATGGCTCCTGATGCGACGCTTAGCGTGTTGTGTCAGGGGCATTTCCTTTTGGCAAACCCGTTTCGTAATGGATAGTATGTAAAAGGAGCGTCAATCATGAGCGTAATGACCGGCGAACAACGCCTGTTTTTTGAGACTAACGGTTATCTCGTTTTCCCAAATCTCCTCTCACCGAAAGAGTTGGCGACGATACGTGTAGCCGCAGACAGTGCCGAAATCCTATGGCGTGCTGACACAAGCCGACTTGGAGTGCGAAAGCCAAACCTTCAGCAGGTGCAAGCTCCCATTGAGTACGACGATAATTTGCTGAAACTGATGACTCACCCAATCCTGTTTCCGATTGTGCGTGAACTTCTTGGGGAAGATATTCAGATGATAGATAACGACTACTTCATCTCTCCGCCAAACACAAGCTCCCATGCACTTTGGCATCACGACGTAGGTATGCCAAGTGTCTATCACCCGCGCTCCACGCTGATGATTAAGATTTTCTTTCTACTATCTGATGTGCCGCCGGGTGGAGGTGGAACCGCCGTGGTTCCAGGCTCGCACCGCTTCCCCATGGATTTTTGTCTGCCAAAAGTGGAGAACCCTGACGAAATGCCTAGCCATGTTCGCATGGAGTATCCCGCTGGGAGTGCCTATCTGTTTCACTGCCGCATCTATCACGCCGCTCTAAATAACACTACGGATGCGACACGGCGGGTACTTATATTTAATTACGGACACAGTTGGATGAAGTTTTGGCAGGGCTATGAGCCGAGTGAAGCGTTGAAAGCGAAGGCGAAAACTCGTGTAATGCAGCAACTGCTTGGGATGACAGACCCGTACGGTGCTTCGTTGGCAGACGTTACTGACTGGAGTGTAGAGTAACGAGCCGTATCCAACTGGCGTGATACAATGGGCGACAAATGGACGCTGGTTTAGATTAGAGAGTTGGGGATGCACGTTTCGCCCTGCGGACATCTACGGGATTAGCGTTTTTTTGAGTGATGCCCTGGCAGGCGAATAGCTGATGGACGTAACGTCATCATACATACCCTGATTTTCCGCCTTAACAGGGATAGAGCGTGTATAATAGTGATATACCAAGATATAAGGACAAGACGATGCCCTCGTGTAAATTCCTGCGAACTAGATTTACTCTGCTACTACTAGCGGCTAGCCTTGCGGCTCCCGTGACAGCACAACGTATAGCTCCGCGCACCGATACCGCGCAGAGTACCTCCCTGCTCAATCTCTACCATGATGAGATGCAGGAGGCACTGGAAAAACTACGCTGGCGCGGAGAACGCATGGCGGACGACACTATCTACGCTCTCGCGTTGACGGGTACATCGTGGCAGACCTTTTGGAATAAGAAACAGAACCACCTCTATCTACTTGCGTGGGGCGAACTCAAGCGTGTGCCTAGCTTGCGGAAGCGCAATAACCGTGAGTCAGAGAGCTTGCTGACAAGTATTCAAGATGCCTATCGACGCAACGATTACCGCAGGGTGGCGCAGGAGGCGACGGAGAACTTCTCAGTGGATGAGATGGGATGCAATCCTATGCTTAAAGAGGCAGTTGGTGATAGCTTTTTGAAATTGGGAGAGACAGACAAAGCCTTTAGTGTCTTCGTAACGCCGTTTGAACCCGTTAAAGGTGATACGGATATATTGGACAAGAGCTATCGCTTCCGAAAAGGGGCTTTTGAAGCGGCGGTGAGAAGTATACGGCGTGGAGAGCCTGAGATGCGTAAGAACGCGATTGCGCTTGGTCTCTCCCTGTTGTTGGAGCCGAGTGCCACGAGCCTCGACCTGAACACCGACGTACTGCGTTATCTGGAAGGTATGGGGGTAGATATTGATAAGGTCTGTTTGGGGATAGTTCAAGCTCCAGAGCGCCTACCGGGTCTTCCTGCGTATGTCTACTCTGCAATGGATATTCTAGTCTATCGCGCGAAACCTCGAATGCTTCCCTTTTTTATTCATCTTGCAGAGAGCGGAGATGTCTACCTGAGGTCTCGCGCAATACTAGGGCTAGGTGTGCTGGCATATCAAGAGCGCAGTGGAGACCCTGCGGGTTGGGAGCGCAATTTGGTCAACTTTCCGCTACGCGCCTACGGTCTCTCTGTTGGCGAGCGACAACTAATACAACGAGAAGCCGAGCAAGCAGCTCGCGACGGCAACTACCGCCTTCGCACGGCGGGCGCGATGGCTCTTGCATTGATGGGGAACGAGGAGTCGGTGAAGACCCTTCAAAGGCTTGCCAAAGACCGCGCCTATACCCTCTCGCCCGAAGAGCGAGGGCGGCGCGATGCTTCGCGCAAAATCGGCTTTTCTGTACGCATGGCGGCGGCGGCGGGGTTAGCGCGTTTCGGTACGACAGTGGATGTGGTAAGCGGTGAACTCTCCGGTAAGGAGTTAGACAAGGCGCGGCGGGGTGGGCAGGATGTGAGCAAGGAGAGGGGAGGCTTGGATAGAGACTGTGTGGCTCAGATATTCATCACTCCTATAGATTTTGCGACGGCGGTTCCCTTCGAGCACAAACTACGGTAAGGAGTGTATGGATTTTTGAGTCGAAGTCAGAGCCTTTCGCCTCCTGCCCACGCCTTGACGTTTAGTCAAACGTAATAGATAGTGATTGGTTACGGTTTATAACCAACAGGGTTTTCGCTTGAACTGATACCTTTGGGATAGAGCAAGACGTAACAAGAGCAAAATCCCTAGATAGAAGCGAAAACCTCGCATTTTCTGAGGCTCCCCGCCTTTAACGCTCTGCAAGTCGCTTTTGCACGTAGGTGAGAAGTTTGCGGTTATTCTCACGCGCCTTACTATCCAGGGGCGGTTGCGCTTCCCAAGCTCGCTTCAGAGCATCGCTCGCCATTTCCCAACGCTCCTGTTTTGCGAAATAGTATCCCCTGAATTGCCAATCCAACGCATCTGGCTTACCCGCTGATGGGATGAATAGTAGGTTTTGCGCTAGTAAATACTGCTGTGTCTCAATGTAGGCGTAAGCCAGAGACTGCCGTATCCCATCCTCATTGCGATCATGCTCGAATGCAGGTTTGAGGGAGGCTATTGCTTTAGTATAGTCACCGCTCCACAAAAGTGTTCGCCCCTCTTGATAGAGTATCCAACCCGTAAAGCGCGGGGCTGAGTAGCTCCAGCCGCATAGATTCCACACACGTTCGCGTAGAGTTCGCTCCCTGCTTGCAATAAGTTTTTGTTCAGGTGAGATATCTGCAAGGCGAAGCCTACTCCATATTCCAGAGTACTCCTCCAAGGCTCGGGAGAACTGCCCATGCTGTTGATAGGCGTTGCCAAGCCATAGGTGCGCGGGAAGAAAGTCGGGGTCTACGCGGGTCATGGTCTGAAGAACGGGTATCTCCTTGCACCACAAGAATGCCTCCTGTAAGGTCAGTAGTCCGTAGAGCGTAGCCCATCCGCAGAGTGTTGCTTTTGTCATCTTGGCGACTGTGTGTGAGTACTCTGTCTCCAACTTAGTACATAATAGCGCGAGGATTCCTGCCAGACCCGGTAAGGCAAGTGGAACGCGGTAAGTCGCGACGAACTGTGATGGTGTCAGAATCAGATTAACACACGGAAGAAGTACAAGGCTTACCCACCACCAACAGAACCTTAGCCGTAGCTCTTTACGGGCACAAAAAAGATAGAAGCAACCCCAGCCTAACAGCACAGTGTAGCCCAAGGCGGCAGTTTGCCACTGGTTTGGTGACCACGCACCGAGTGAAGACTGGTGAAATGCACTGGGAGCTACGCCAGTGAGATTTTTTGCATAGTACCAGAGGGTTCTACCGATAATTTCGGTATGTAGGCTAGGAGCAATACCGAGGCGCGGAAAGAAATTGGAAGGCAGAATCGTCTTCGCAATTATCGCGTAGAAGGCGAGAATGAGCGCGTAGGGAGCCGCATAGAGTAACCTCTGCCCTTTCGTGAGATGCGGTGTGACTATGGACAGCAGTGAGGGTAGTAGTAGCACACTCAAGGCTATCTGCTCTTTTGTAAATACCGCCAGCGCAAAACATAGAAGACTCACGATGTAGTAGGTTTTACGGACATTTGCCGTCCATACAAGAGATAAAAGCGACAAGCCCAGCAAGGCGAGGGCGAGTGTGTCCGTCCTTCCACCTATGAATCCTGTAACGCTGACTTGAACGGGGTGTAGAGCGAACAGCAACCCCGCGACGAGTGCAGTGCGTTCCACACAGAATAGGCGGCGGAAGAGTGTTATCCATACTCCTACGCCAAGCCCATGAAGCAGTAGGTTTTCGACATGAAACCAGAACGGATCCGTGCCGTGTAGTCGGATTCCGAACAAGAACGAAGCGGATAGAACAGGGCGATAGTAGAGGTGGAAGAGGGGATTCCGAAAACACTCCGCAATGTTGGTATCACATCCTCTCTGGTCTGGCATAGTGATTAAAAGCCTGTCATCCATCATTATTTCGCCCCGTAGAGTTACTATTTTCAAGAGAAGGGCGAGCAAGACAATGAGCGAGGCGTATAGCCAGAATTTAGGGGTGGAGGCAGTGGTAGCGGAGGATTCTGGGAATTGCATGGCGGTAAGCACTGCTAGCGGCGTTCGCGCTGGTACTGTTTGACGAGGCGCAACACTTTAAGGATAATTAGGAGGCTGATAGGAAGCAAAAGCCCATTTAGTACCCAGTAAGGAGTGGAAGGATTAACCAGCCTTTCACGTATGATAATGAGTATCGCGCTAGCAAATAGAAGCGTGAAAAGATGAAAGGCATCTTTTTGCGCCTTCTGCTCAGGGTGATTATCCTCTGTCTGCTGGAGTTTTACGAGGGCTACAATCCAGCCAACCACACAGAAAAACAAAAAGAAAAATTGAAACTGTTGCCATACCATAAGGTGGTATCCCATGAAACGTGTTAAGTAGGCAGGAATACTACTACCTGCTTCACGAATAGTATACCCGTAACCGTAGACCTTCTGGAGTTGAAAACACTATGCATGACAATGACGGAATATACCAACCCGAAAATTCAATGCGTTCGCCAATAAACGAAAACTCTTACACCGCTATTGAGAATCTCTTTGCCCCCGGTGGGTTCGCACACGAATCTGCCCTGCCTGCTATCGCACTGAACGCAGATGCGGTCGTGCTTGGATTAAACAAAACCTATGCCGATATCTGCC
>JAPLCR010000577.1 GCA_026392135.1 Armatimonadota bacterium | reverse complement strand
AGTGTTGACGAAAGTGAGCGCTTTTCGTAACCGAAACAGTATACATTTGTTTACTTATTAGCGGCTCCCAATCTCATATACAACCCAACAGGGTGATTTCAACTATTTTGTCTACATCTTTGAACCCAATACTGGGGTTATGTTACCTGTGGGTGTCCTCCGTTATACCAGTAGGCTACCCCGTAAAAGGCATCGAGTCCACCTATGGTAAAGGGGCTAAAGACTCCTCCCCGTGTAGGAGTTTGTCCGTACTGCCAAGCCCCATTGGGATTGCCGGCTATGGAAAAGTCCTTCGCCAAGTCGTAGGTCTGTGCAGAAGCCCGTCCGGTCATGCAAAGTATAGATAGTAGTGCTAGGAGCAGTACGCCCCTCATGTATCGGTTATTATGCCGAGTGTTCATATTACGTTGTATCCTTTTCTAATGGTGCTTCAAATAGAGTCAATCTAACTTTCGTCCCCTTCATGAAGCGGAAAGGGGTGAGTGATAGTTGCGATCTCTCATTAGTGTATAGAGGTCAGCCCCGCCCTATTCTGACTTTTGCGCGACGGCAGCTAGATTTGCGGCGTTGTCGCTCTGTTGTCGGCTCCGTGCCATCGCTAAATTGTTCAGGTAGTATCTACGGATAAGCGATAGGTTCAAGAAGACTCGTGTTCCCAAGGCGATAACGGCGACTAATGCAAGGTTCACACCGATTTTATCGCCTAGCCACGCCAATCCCGCCGCCAGTAGTGTATTGAGTACGAAGCCGCTTGCAAAAATGTCGTTTTGGAATCTGCCTTCGATACCTGCGCGAATACCGCCAAAGACTGTATCCAGCCCTGCCAGTGCCGCAACAGAGAGATAGGGCGCATATTCTACAGAGATAGCCCAGTTGAAGCGGTCAAAAAGAATGTAGCCGACCGCAAAGCCGCCCGCCAAACTTAGCACGAGAAGCCATACTTTCATCTATTTTGTGCTCTCTTTCTGAGAACTCTCTTTAGGGCGAATCGGTTTTGCATACTGGAACTGAATGCTGCCTGAAAAGGCAGGTAGGCGCATCTTAGCTCTCTTCTCTATACGTGCCATCACTGGGTCGTAGCGTCTAATTTTTTCGAGAATACCGCCCAGCATATCCAGACCGCCGGCAATAGTATCCGGGTTACCTATGGCTTGAATGGTGATGGGAGGAGCCACCCCCTGACCATTGACATGAATGACGGGACCCACGCACCGAATGGCAGAGGTGAAGCCAACCCGTTGTCCGTTGATAGAGATAGCCTCTGCGCCTGCCGCCTTCAGTTCATTGACGACATTCGCAACGTCGAAATCGTGAATAAGGTGGTTCTGATTTATCTGGTCGGCGGGGTTTATCGGCTGTTTGGCACTGTCGTTTAGAGTGACTACGACCCCGTTTCCCTCGACTTCGGTTATTGCCAGCAGGTCTTTCATGTCTTGCAAAGACTTGTTCAGGGTTTTTTCGGCATCTCCTTGATGTGCCAGTGCATTTTCCAACTCCGAAATACGCTCACGGTTCTTCTTATTTTCCGCCTCGTTCTTCGCAGTTAGGTCTATAGGAGATTGATAGAAAAACCCCAGTCTTGGGTTGCTGTTGCCGGAACGGCTAATACTCGTTGTGGTATGCCATGCCGCCGCGAGGAGTATTCCCAGCACAAAACAGAGCATACTGATTTGCCAGTAGAACGAGCGATGATTGATGCTAGATGAAAAGACGCTCATTGGGTTTGCGCCTACCGCTTTCTTCGTCTCTCACTAGAGTCAACGCTTTAACCAGAAGAGGGAGAGGAGCTCTCCGGTATTATCGGTACGCTCGGAGTAGCCGTTGCGTTTCGAGGTATACAGGCGGGATATTGTGGGGCGGATAGATTGACTACTGCTATCTCATTGGCAATCGCAGGGCGGTGCTGATACATCACTTTGAGCCTATCTAATTTGTATGCAAACGAATCAGTAGGCAAGTTCGTGAGAGGGATATACTGCCCTAATCGCACTTCTAATTTGTCGCTCATATTTAAGCACAAATTGCCATAAGAATCAACAACTATTTTTTCGATGCGAACCGTACTATTCGCATAGCGGTTTTGTAGCAAATAGAGCCAAGAGGTGCAGGAAAAGGTTCCTATCTGTTGCCCTAAATGGACGTTGGGAAGGTTAGGTAGTTCGATTTGAGGCAGTTGAGAGAGAAGTGTCTCACGTGCAGGGCGTATGAGGTTGCCCTTCACATCCATTTCGTATTTTGCACCATTGGTACTCAGTATCGCGTAGGGGGTGCGTGGGACGACATTCGCGATAAGTTTCCACCCCCATTGGCGTGAAATACGGATGCTGTCTATGGTCGGGAGTTTTAGGGCATTGACGTAGAGGGTTCCTACGGGGGCGCGTAGCCAGTTGGTGTATTTGGAGGTGGTGAGTGTCTGTTGGAGGGTCTCTGCTTCCGCGGGAGTAAAGTTCCCCTGTACGCCCGTAATAACGACGTGCCGCACGCGCCAGTAGGGCGATGTGAATGGAACAAATAGGCTGAATGTTATGAGCAGAAGCACAAGCCAGTTTTTGGCGCGTTGTTGTGTTTTAAGAGCGCGGTTCTGCTTATTGAGGCGTAATCTTAACTCCTCCTCAGTGAGAGGGCGAGTAGGCTTGGTTGTTTTTGAAGACCTCACGGCAGCACTCCTTTCTACCTTATGGTAGGTATCTCACCTTAACGCAGACAAAATAAGCCTGTTCAGTAGTTCTGGAAAAGAGATTCCGGCAACCTCTGCCGCCTGCGGGAGTAGGCTTGTGGGGGTCATACCCGGAATCGTGTTGACTTCAAGCACATAGAGTGCTGTGTCGGTAGCAATCAAATCGGTGCGGGACATTCCTTTGCATCCAAGTGCGGTATGGCATCGCTTTGCGTACTCTTGTGCTAATGCGGTCTGCGCGGCGGAGATTCGCGCCGGAATGATATGCTTACTGCCGTCGGGAGCATACTTACTCTCATAGTCGTAGTAGGCGTTTTTAGGGATGATTTCGACAACGGGAAGCGCAAGTAGCCCCTCCTCTTCATCGAGATCTTCCAGAACACCGACGGTTATCTCCATTCCTTTCACATACCGCTCTATCAGCACAAACTCGTCGTATTGTAGGGCGAACTCAACCGCTTTGGGGAGTTCTGCACGCTCCAAAACGAGCGAACATCCAAACGTAGAGCCTTCCGAACTCGGCTTGACAAATAGCGCAGACTCTCCAAATACCCGTATTGCCTGTTCGAGCAACTTTTCATTGGAGGGAACCCTACCGCGTTGAATGACCAGCTCATCTATAACGGGTATCCCATGTGAGCGAAAGAGTTGCTTCGCCATGCGCTTATTCATTGCAAGGGCACTTGCCAACACCCCCGAACCCGTGTACGGTATCCCCATCAGCTCCAAAGCGCCCTGAATCGTTCCGTCTTCGCCGCCCTTACCGTGTAAGGCGATAAAAACTACATCTGGACTCGCGTTTTCGCTCTTTTCCACACTCTTTAGTGAATAAACGGAGTATTCGTCAATAGTTGTTAGTATTCCTTCTGATTTTTCATCCTTTTTTGAGGCATTGGAAGGAAGTTTTGCCGCAACACTGGCGGTAAGTGCAAGCATATCGCGGGTGTCTATAGTCGTCACCTGATATTGGGTCGTGTCTAGCGACTCTGCGATCATTTTACCGGTGCTAAGAGAGACAGCGCGTTCGTTGGAAGAGCCTCCCATAAGTACCGCAACTCGTAATTTCCGCAACCCAGTTTCCGATTCGTGCGTCATTAAGACGGCTCCTTGCTTAGGTGTTATTCGTGGTGCAAATCCAGTGCAAACTGTAGTGGAAGAGGCGGTTTTTGAACGATTAGCCCCTCAGCAAGATGCTTTTGATACTTGAGAATACAGGTCGCCACATATTTCGCTAAGTTTACAGGTACAGCGTTTCCTATCATCTGCTCTTGGTCTGCTTTGGTTCCTAAAAAACAGAACTCCGGTGGAAATGTCTGAATTAGGCTCCGCTCTTTAGTGGTCAAAGGTCGAATATCCGCTGTAACACAGGAAGTATCGCCAGAGTGAGGCGCGTAGTTTGGCGGGATAGGGCGGTTGACCCCGCGAATGGTAGGGCTAGGCTCGTCTATGCTGAAGATACCGCGCCGCTGATAGCTTCTAGGATGGCGGTAGTAGTGTTCGATGTTTACAAGAGAGTTCACTCGTTAAGTAAGCGGATAGAGCGTCATTGCTATCTCGTAAGTGACCTACTAAAAACAGCCTTTTACGCGATTGGGGTACGCCGCACAGGCTCGCGTCCAAAACAACCTGAGTTAGCCCGTAACCTGCCTCTTGGAAGCGACGGTAGGCTGCTTTGTAGGTGTCGCTTTTGAGGGCGCGTTCTACGTTTTCCATCACGAACCACTCTGTCTGCATGGCAGTAACAATAGATGCGAACGTATTTGTAAGGTCTGCGCGTCCTAGCGTTTCGTCTCGTTTGCCCGCCGACGAAAAGTCCTGACAAGGGGGACCTCCGATGATCATGTCAGGCTGAAACTTCTCAAACGCCGTCGTATCGCCTTGAAAAGCACTCAGGTCATACTGAATTATGGGATGGTCGAGGAAATTAGCGCGATAGACCTTTATGGCGGGTTCCCAGTTATCAATAGCCGCTACAATTTCAAACCCCGCCTCTGCAAACCCGAGAGATAAGCCGCCGCAACCTGCGAAGAGGTCAATTACTCTCATGGATAGCCTCCTCTTCAAGTTGGGGCGAGGCACTGTAGTTGAATAACCCCGGCGTACTCACTATCGCGGCATCAAATCGTCTTGCTGGGCTTAAAAAGTTTTGTCCATCTCCTAGAATTATCTCGCGGAGGGCTTCTTTAGGAATACGCGGACGGGTTAGTTCGGGGCAACTAAGGAACTGTAGCGTCTGTCTACCGCTCAAGGCGAACGCTTTATCGTTTTTAGTATTGTAGGTAAGTGAATCAATGATTTGTTTAGGGTCGAACTTACCATATACGGCAAAATCGTACAGCATTTTTGTTAGCCATATAAGGGAACGCGCAGAGCGGTTTATGCTTGGCTGGACTGAACCCGCCGTTGTAAAAAGACGAGTGAACGCGAAATTGCTCCAGACAAACATATCCAAACAGTTTTCATGAAGAATGGGGGTCTTACCCACTGTTTTCCAGACAGATTGTATTAGGAAGGGAGACTGGTTTCTTGATTCCAACTGTATTAGCAAGAGGGTGTCTAAAGCGAATAGCATTTTATCGTAGTGAGGGCTAACTTGCTCTGCTTCACTCCAGTCTTGGAT
>JAPLCR010000652.1 GCA_026392135.1 Armatimonadota bacterium | reverse complement strand
CTAGACGATATCCCCCTATTAAGAAGCGAACTTGACGAACAAAAATATACGCCAAACTTGGCTTTTTGTCAAGGAGAATTTCTAATAATGGTCTGGAGGTTAAGGATTCATGGGCAACAAAACACCTTTACACCTAAGAGATGCCCTATATTGGAATTTCAGAGCCGAGGAGACAGCCTCACAAAATTCGTTACCATTTCTGCTAAAATAGTACCATTCCCCTTGATCCAGCCACTTAGACGGTGGGAATAACCGCCGCCAAAATACTTTTAGAGAGAAGCCATTTATGCGTAACCTACTAGAAACCGTTACCCTAAAAACAGGCGAAGAGATGCTGATAGAACACGTCATCGCCCCAGACAGTGTACGAAAAGAGCAGATCCGCCCCTTCCTGCAACACAAAGGCTCCCACTGGAATGGACATATCGCCGCCGCACTAGAGGGAGAGTGCGATGAACTAGAGACCCACTTCTACATTGGTCTTATTGACGACGAGATGGTGGGAAATATCATGACGGTGGAGAGTAGAGGCGTAGGGATTTTCGGTCATGTGAACACCCTCGAAACGCACCGCCGTAAGGGCATCTGCTCTCACATTATGAAGCACCAAATGGAGGATTTCCGCACTCGAAACGGACGGGTTCTCCTGCTCGGTACAGGCTATCAGAGTGCCGCTTACTACATCTATGCCTCCTACGAATTCAAGGATTGGGAAAGCGATCCGGGCTGTATGCGCTACGACAACCCTGTAGAACCCGATTTCGAGTCGCACTTCTTCGCTCATGCGCCTACGAAGATCATCCCCGCAGAGTGGAGACACTGGGCACTCGTTGCTCTACTTGCCCATATCCCTTTCCCAGATGTCAGGCTCCGAAGTGTCTTGATGAACGTTTGGGGGGTGGCTCTACTGGAAGGGCAGTACTGTAAGTTTATGGCAGAAACGATAAAAGACCCCGGAACGAGTGCCTACACGCTGGAATCGGAGACGGGTGCCGTAGTCGCCTTCGCAACGTGCGTTCCTGACAGCCGCTGGAGGAGAGAGGTTAATCTCCTTGATATTATCTATCATCCAAACTACACACGCCTTGACCTGATTCGCCTTCTGGAAGCGATACCCTTCCACGACAAGCCCACCCACTGCTATACCGACCCACGAGACCGAGAGAAAATTGCGGCACTAGAGCAGATAGGCTTTCGGCGTGCGGCGGTCATACCACGCCTCTTCACCCAGAATAGTGTTTATAGAGATGGCTGGCTCTTCCTGAGATAGAAGTTTTGTTCTATTCTACTCACTAGGCTATCTTCATTTGCCATCACTGCATTGAAATTCTCGACACTCTTTGAGAGGTAGAAACCCTATGCTCAACCAATTCACAGTCAAATCGTTCAAATCGCTACAAGATGTCACAATAGACCTTGGGACTATCAACGTATTCATCGGGGCGAATGGGAGCGGAAAAAGCAACCTGATGGAAGCCATAGGAGTTTTAGGGGCGGCAGCAAGTGGACGAGTAAACGACGAGTCGCTCAAATATCGGGGAGTGCGACCGGGAGTTCCTGCGCTTTACAAGTCCTCCTTCAAAAAAGGAGCTGTCGCACAGAACATTCGCTTTGAAGCGAGAAGCGAATATAACGCAGAGTACTCCGTTTCGCTTTGGAACCCCACGGAAAAGCCCGTCGCGGACTGGGTATACAAAGACGAAAAACTGACGGTGGGGGCGCATAAAATTGTAGGGCGCTCTCCCGCCTCCTCCGGCAACCTAAATAAGTATGCAGGTTTAGCGGCACTGAAGATGGTAGAGTTACTTGAAACTGAGGCTACTGCCCAACTGCTAACGCTTCTGCAAAACTACGCCATCTATACTCCAAACACCCCGACTTTGCGCGGCTTGGAGCCAGACCCGCAGGCTCGTTACCCGATAGGGTTGGCGGGAGGCGGACTACCTCAAGCATGGCTAGGTCTTTTCCAAAAGATAGAACAGGTATATACGCTCGTAGATTGGCTCCAAAGCGTTGGTGTTGGAGATACTAGCCATCTTCCTATCTCCTCTAGCGTTCCACAGCCTCAAATGGGTTTCAAGTTCACCGATAAATTTATGAAAATGGGGAGAAACACTCTCTCCGGCTACGATGCAAGTGAAGGGGTTCTATACCTTCTTTTTGGCTCAGTGCTAGCGCGACACCCGAAAACGCCAAAACTCTTTGCAATTGATAACTTCGACCAAGCCCTCAATCCGCGTGTCGCCCGCGAGTTTACGAAAGTGTTCTGCGACTGGCTTCTGGAGAGCAAAGACCGTCAGGCACTCTTGACTACACACAACCCGCTTGTTTTGGATGGACTGCCCTTGCAAAACAGTGCTGTGCGCCTCTTTGCAGTAGACAGAAACAAGCGAGGGAACACGGTAGTGCATCGCGTTACAGTAGGTGAATCCCTCCTCGCTTCTGCCGAACAGGGCATACCTCTCTCCCAACAGTGGGTGATGGGGCATTTCGGAGGAGTGCCTTCTGGTGTCTAATGCGCTCCGAATAAGTTATGTGGTCGAAGGCGTTACAGACTATATCG
>JAPLCR010000602.1 GCA_026392135.1 Armatimonadota bacterium | reverse complement strand
CACCGCCACCACCGCCGCCAAGGGGATTAAATCCCATAAAGCCGGAATACGCAGAGGTAAACGAAAGGAACTTGCCGCCAAGATAGGAGGCAATGTTTACGCCGTTTAGAGTCGTAGCAAAGATGCGAGAGAGACGAGGTTTTGCAGTAGTTGGCTCATCCGTTTTAGGGTCAGTAGCAGGGTCGATAATGTCTTCCTTGATAGGTACAACGTTATAGACACCGTCTGTAAACTGGTAAGTGATGGGAAGCCCTGAAGCCTTCAGGACGGCTTCGAGTGCATTCTTGAAGGGTTGCTTGATATGCACGGTCACTAAGGTGCCACGCAGATTGTTGTCCAGAGAGTACTGTGCTTTCGCCTGCTTGAAGAGCAGAGTGAGAGCTTGATAGAGGTCAACCCCTTCCAAGTCCAGATTAACGGGCTTGTTGTTAAGGGTCTCCTGAGCGTCTCCTGCATCTTGTGCGAGGACAGGAGTCGCAGTAGTGGCGAAACCTAGCACTCCAAATGCGAGTGCGGCTACGCCAAATTTGCCCAATCGTAACATCATTCTGATTTTCCTCCTCATATTTCCAGCCCCTCAAAGAGTGGGGCAACCCTGTGTCAAGAAGTTTTATAGTAACAACCGCTTGACGTTGTGGGTGTTGAAATTAGAATCTCTTCGTAACGGATAGGAACAGTCTCCACGTCCAACCGTGATGCGAAGCGCATTCTGTATAACACAGGGGGCTACTTTTTGGTTCCCCCCAATAGCGCACAACGCCAACCTTTTCCAAAGTAGCCTCTTGGAGGAGGCTACCAAGAAATCGTAATAGGCTATTCGGAGCCTGCTCCGCCCGACTTGCCGCCGCCAGGACGACGACCGCCGCCAAGTGGGCTACCGCTACCGCCTGCTTGTCCAAAACCACCGCCCGCAGGGCGAGCACCTGTCAGCGTGGGGGGTGCATCGCCGTACAGTACTACTTGAGTCCGTATAACGTTGCCTTCTTGCTTTCGGAGGAACACCTGCTCGTTGGTAATGGAGACGACCTTATAGCCGTCTAGCTTGGTTACACTACCGGGCTGAACAATCTCCGGTTCGCCGCCGTTCTCCAGTACTGCGAATACGCCATCGCCATTCATAAAGCCTGAATAACGACGAGACGGGGCTTCGCGCACCTCCACTATCTCCTCTTGCGGCTCTTCCACACTAGCAGGAGAGACACGGATAGGCTCAACGCTATCGAAGATATTCGGCGGGGGGGTGGTATTGTCCTTCCACGAAATGAGGAAGGGATCTTTACGCACTCCGCCAATGCTTGCAGCATTGAAAGCACCCAAAGAGCCGGGCTTGAAAGCGGGAGCTTCGGCTTTTGTCCCACCGCCTAAGTTACTCGTACCAGTTGCTGTTACAGTAGGAGTGACTGGCGCTACCACAGGTGTCTCCGGTTCGCCAGAACCTCGCCCGAACAGCATATACCCTACGAGTATAAGAACGACAGCACCGCCGCCGATGGCAGCCCCTAATTGTTGTTGTTTGTTCACGTATCTATCACCTCATCTAATCGTGAGAGTGCAAGCAAGTTACTACTCTGCAGCGGCACCTTTAGAGCCACCGCCACCGCCACCAGAGCCGGAAGAACCGCCGCCTGCTCTACCAGGAACTCCGGCACCACCAGCGGGACCGCCGCTCATCATGCCGCTCATACCGCCCATGCCACCGCCGCCAGCACCGCCGCCGCCTTTGGCACCACCGATGCGTGGATCCTCTTTAGGAGGATCGGAGCCTGGAATGATGTAGAGCGATAGGTTGTAAGTGAGCGTAAGGTTCGGGCTATGCCCTGCCAGAGTCACTCCAGAGACAACGGGTACACCATGATGCTCCATCGTATTGAAACGGCGCAGGTGAGTCATTGCTGAATCAAAATCCTTGGCATTCACTACAACCTGCCATGGCTTCGCTTCCGGAAAAACAATGTACTTCATGCCACTGATGTTGTTCGGGTCAGTAGAGTAGGCAGGGATAGCAAAGAAAGGTACATTACGGTCAACACCTTTATCGTGTTGTGCATCGTACCAAGACTCTAGCCATCGTCCCCAAACGGTGGGCATCTCTTTCAGCCCCCACGTTTTGCCGTCTACGTTCACGATATTGGTCTGATACTGGTTGATAAGCCCTGTACTGTCGGAGAAGTTTACATCGGGCATATACTTGCTAGAGTAGACTTGCCAGTCTGCCTTTGCCTGTGCCGAAACCTTCTCTTCTTTTTTCAGGTCGGAGGCTTTCTGGTCGACCATCTGTTTCGTGCCGCCGTTTTTCTCCACATCTGCCGTCTTCACATCCAGTTCGGCTTTCTTATTGGTATAAGCACGCACTCCGAAGCCCCAGAGGAGAAGTACAAGCACTAAAATCAACGCAAAGCCCGTAATATGGAGTTGCAGAAGTGTCATCTTCTTAAACATAGTCGTATACGCTCCTTCTCTAGTCTTCTGTGCCCTTGCGTCCGCCAAGGTTAAGTTTACCGCCGCTAGCAGGAGCCGTAGTTGCACCGCCGCCGCCGCCCGAACCGCTAGCACCGCCGCTTGGTCCACCGCTCATCATGCCGCTCATACCGCCGCCGCCCATCATTCCGCTCATACCGCCACCGCCGCCTGCGGGAGCACCGCCGCCTGCGGGCCAAGAGGGAGCAGATTTCCCCTCTGCGAAAGCTTTTCTCAATACAAACTTAGCTGTGAACACTAGGCCGGGGCGACCCTCTAGCAGACCTTCGCCCGCTTTACCGCCGCCTGCGGCACCTGCGCCCCCGCCAGCCATACCACTTGGACCACCTCTGCCCATCATGCCGCTCATAGCACCGCCCATACCACCGCCAGCCATAGGGTTACCGGCACCGCTCGGAAAAGAAGCGGTCATTGGGGAGGCGGCACCGCCAGCACCACCTGTTGGAGGATAGGGGTGAGGGGGTAGTTCAAAGTTCACCTTTTCGAAAAGCTCGCTTTTGCGAAGTTCCGTCCACCAACGCGCCACATCCAACTCCGTAGGAGCAAAGCCAGTAACATCAACCGTAGTGGGCGAAGATAGAATTAACTTGTCAAGCACCACTTTGGAGCTGGTCAGATTACGAATATCTTCGTAAACTTTCGACCATGCACTGTTGTACGTGGTGGCGTTCAGAACGAACTCTTGCTTTGACTTCGTCACCGCAACAGCATCTTTAACGGTCTTAATTTTGTTATCTGTCGTGGTGTATTGGGTTTGAAAATCCAGAGCCACCTTGTTATCTTCTTCGGATTTATCCGCCGCCGCTTTCGAGGTTTGAATCCAGAGGACACCCGCGACTGCCGCGACTACTGTGAGGGAGCCCCACAGGATCATGACGTTGCGTTTTTTCTGGTCATCGAATACATAAGGCGGAAGTAGATTGATGCGTAGCATCGCGTGTTCTCCCTTATCGTTTACGCTTGCCGCCTGGCACTGCGACGAGATCGCGTGCGCCCAACCCCAAACATACGGGGAAGAGGGAGGCAAGTTCTTGTAGGTGTTCCGGCGAGTAGTTGCGCGAGGTGACGCGCACCCCGCTTAGCGGGTCTGCCACGAGAGTTGGGATACCGAGTTCTTGTTGCAGGAAGGGCGCGAGACCTTTAAGGCTTGCCGTTCCTCCCGTTATCCAAATCTCATGAATTGGCGAATTTTCGTTGCGCCCTTGAAAATAGTCAAGGGAGCGACGAATCTCTTGTACCATCTCTGCAAGAACCGGAGCGATACAGTTGAACACCTGCGCCTTCATGTTTAGCGCGGCGGATTCGCCAGTGTTCATCACTTCACCCGTGCCCGTCATGTCTCCTGTAGGAGGAATGAAGGAGGTAGGGTTCACGACCTCTACGGTCTGCATAAAGCCGCCTTCGCTGGTTCCTGAAGCAAAGCCTGTATTGCCTTGCTCAAAAGTTCCAGAGGGGGCGACAGGCTGCTCCATAGTACCGAACTGTCCGGAACCCATAGCGGTCTCGGAAGTTGTAGTGCCTGTATTTGCCGCAAAGTCGAATGGAGAGGCAACAGGCGCGGCTCCCGGTACAGCGAAGGGAGACTGCTCTTCGGTAGCAAAGGTCGGTATCGTGCTGGTGGTAGAGAAGTCGAACGGCATACTCATATTAGGCGAAGAGGCTTCTGCGCCAAAGGTCATAAAGCCGCCTGTGTTCACTACGTCGCTCTGCCCTGTGAAGGTACCCGACTGCCCGACATGGTCAAGCAGTACTTCGCCATACTCCCGCTTATACTGCTCGGCGGTCACTAAATCCACAGAGAGGTAGTCGGATATGGCGCGGGTGAGTTGGTCACCGGCAAGAGGTACGGTTCTTGGGAAGGCAAGAAGCTTATCTCGAAAAATGGAGATGTCGGTATTGCTTGCACCGATGTTGATGATGGCAATAGTATGCCCAGGCTCTTGGGGGGTCTGAGGTATATCCAGCAGAGCGCGACCAATTGCCAGCGGCTCTACATCTATCGAATCAGGCTTGAGACCTGCCGCCTTGAGTACCTCTAAGTGCTTATCTACGAAATCGGTCTGTGCGACCGCAAGAAGCACTTCCATGGGCTGACCATCAGCCAGAGGAGTCATACGGGGAATAGTGCAGAAATCCATCACACTTTCGGTAATACTAAACGGAACTTGGCGCTCCGCTTCAAACTGCATCTGTTGGGCAAGCTCCGACTCATTTACCTGCGGTACTTCTATAACACGTACCACAACTGCAGACTGCCCAGAGATGGAACTTACGCACTTCTTGGCGCTGACATGGGCTTTTGCAAGAAGGTCTTTAAGAGCCTTCCCTAAGAGTTGAGAGTCGATGATAAGACCGTTGTCAATGGCTTCTTGGGGGGTTGGCGCAAGGTCAAGAGCAGTCACTTCAATGCCTGCTCCGCTCTTCCGCATCTCCACCACTTTCATCAACTGTGAACCGATGTCAATGCCTACTATTGTTCCGCCAGCCATATCTGCTCCACTCCTTAAAAACACGCGTCGTTAAAGGTTTTATCCATCATCCTGCGTCTATTGGCGTTGGGTCTACAAAGGATACTGCTTTACATTAAAAAAGACGAGCAATTTTCTTCGACAATCTATTCTCGGAGAAAAATGCCTATCTTTCCAGACAGACTTTCCAATATAATCGGAATTGTAACAGGTTTCGCTATGCCTGTCAACACTTTCCTTGCCCGATTCTGTGCTTTTTTGAGAGTTCTTCGAGATAACCGTGCCTTCTCGGTTTCTACTCGCACTCCTTTAGTTGCATTTTACGAAAATAAGGTTCATTTCAAGCACGCGCATAAAAGTTATTTGTACGGGGAACACTTTTTGCAACTAATAGCGTATAATCATATAGACAGCATCTTACTAGCTAGCGGGTGCTGTAGGTATTGACGTTCTAACTTGTACAAGGAGACAACTACCAACATGAAAAAAATGCTCATTTTTGCGGGCGCACTCTGTATCCTCTCTTCCGCCGCTATGGCGGACGGCAAAAAGAAGACTGCCAAAGTCCCTACCGCTGTTAAGTGCGCGGTTATGTCCACCAAAGATGTGAACATCAAAGACGCTACGGCGAGCAAGATGTTTGCGGACTACAAAGGCAATCGCTACTTCTTCTGCTGTGGCGGATGCCCAGATGCTTTCAAAGCGGATCCCGCAAAGTACGCGAGTGCTCCCCACATCGCCACCCCCAAAGAGGGCAAAAAGAAGAAAGCCTAACTGCTTTTTTCCTATGTGGCTTGTGCTGAAGAGGGTAGGCAATTATGCCTACCCTCTTCTCTTTTTGTGTTTTAGCACACGATACTGCCTTCAACCCCTTAATACGGGTTAGACGGTGCTATCTCCCATGCTCGAATGGAGAGGAGCCGCGCTTCGCCGCCCTCTGCAAAGAGTGCCGTGTTCAGGCTATCTGAACGCCCCGGAAAGACCCTTCGCCCAATTGCCTGACGCTCATTGGCATAGACTTCGATAACAGAGCAGTCGATAAAAACGCGCAGTTGTAAATTCTCGTTGGGGCGCAGTACGAACGGCGCACGCTCCACAATTTTACGCCCCGCTACCCCACTTTGCGTTGCATCAAAAACCAACTCCTGACTCTCCGTATCGTAGTAAATTACCGTCGCCTCGCTACCATCGGGGGCACAACGCACCTTTACGCCAACCCGCTTTGCCGCGCCGGGTGCTATCTCAAACCAGAGTTCGCAGGCATCCCCGACAACTCCCTCTAGCGGAAAGGCTGTCCCTTCCCCGACCACACTCTCCGACCAGGTAAGCGGATGATACCGCAGACTCTCTATCTCTTGCACGGGCTTCATACGGAGAGTATTGTCGTCGCCAAGCCAGAGCGTGCGCGGAAGCCCGAATACGCCAGACCACCCCTTCTCCTTGTCACCGCCGGGATTATCGGTCAACCATGCCCACATTATCTGCCGCCCTTGCCCATCCATTAAAGCCTCCGGTGCAAAATAGGTGTTATCCACCCATGTCATGCGCCCGTGGCTCTCCGGCAAAAAGTGATCGTCCTGATAAGTTCCCACATAGTACTGACAGCCGAGGTTGTGGCTGATAAAGAGCAGAAGGTGCTTATCGCTAGGCGCGCCGCCCTCTGCACTTGAGGGAAGCGGTAGGAAACTAGGACACATATTGTCCTCGCTACTCTGCGTCCACTCCGGCTTGCGCTCATAAAAAATATGGCGGTACTCCCACGTCTCCATGTCTGCGGACTCGAACAGATAGAGCCTGTCACCCTGTTCGGAAAGGGGGGACTCGGGGGCGCGTCCGATTTTGTTCAGCACGAGCAGGTTTCCCGTGAGCATATAGTAGTGCCCCTCCTTCTTCCAGATATTGGAAGGGTCGGCAGAGCCTAAAAGAAGCGGAGTGCCGTTTGCGTCGGTTGTCTCGGTGATACCAAACTCTGTTGAACGAATAACTGGATTGGCGGGCGACTTTGTCCAGGCATCATAAGGCGGGACAGGGCTTCGTGCAAGACCAATTCCCAACGCACCCCACAGCATCCAGTAGGAGAGGTATGCTGCACCGTCATCGTCCACAAAGGCTCCTCCGCTAAAACAGCCTTCGTCGCCATCGCCGGGACCGATAGCGTCTGGGTGGTGCCGCCAGTGAATAAGGTCCGCACTAGAGATATGCCCCCAGCAAAAGCCTCCTCCTGTGCGTTTGTAGAGATACATCAGATGGTAACGTCCGTGGTGGTAGAATGCGCCGTTCGGGTCACCAGGCTCCCCCATATCTTCTGGCACACAGAAATGGTAGCGTGGTCTCCACGAATCGGCAAGTAGTCGCTCTCTCAGCCAACGTGCCGACTGTACGACCTCCTCCGATACCGTCTCTTCGCTCTCTGGCAGTGTCATATATCTCTCCTTTGAAGTATCGTATTGCGCGGTCTACACTTTTAAGTGAGCGAGGGCGCGGTCAATACGCTCACGTGCCTCTTTTGCAATGGGCTCTAGTGCCTCATTACCAGTCATAGGAACCATAAAGAGTGGGTCTTGTGCATTTACTTCCACAGTGTCGCCTCGTTGAGCTACAAGCACATTACAAGGCAGGAAAAGCCCTATATTCGGTTCGGCTATGATGGCACGAGAGGCGAGCAGGGGGTTACACATTCCCAAAATCGTGTAGGGTGTCATCTCGAAACCTATCTTCTCTTGAAGGGTCTGCTGTACGTTCATCTCCGTAAGAACGCCAAAACCCTCCGCTTTGAAGGCTTCTTTTACCTGCATTATGGCTTCGTTGAAAGTCGCCCCAAGTGTTATGGAGAGGCTATAAGTTGGTTTCTCTACTGTGTTCATAACTGTTGTCCATTTCATGCGGAGCTTTTGAGTATGAGGTTCGCCTTACCCATAAGAGTTTCCTACTATTTCGATTCTAACGGGTGTGTCTCAAGGGTATAAGAGGACAGATATTTAGTCTTAGAGGGGGATAACAGGCGGCAGGCAGACTATAAATCAAGGTGCAGGAGAGTAAGATACGGCTCTAACCCCATCGCCTTCCAGAAGGCTTGCGACTCTGTATTGGCGACGGAGGCGTAGAGTTGAACCGAGGTTGCGCCTCGCAGAACGAACCAACGTTTTATTTCGGCAAACAGAGTGTGTCCGACACCATGGCGGCGGTACTCTTCGCTGATAAACACATCGGAGACAAAGCCGTACACCCCCCGAACAGCCCCGTAAACACGAGGTTGCAACTCACCAATCAGGTAGCCCACAACCTCTCCCGTCTTCTCCCATTCTACAACTAAAACCCGCGCATCACGGGTCTTCATCATGCGGTAGGTATGTCGTGTGTACTCTGGAATGTCCTGTTGAGCGCAGTGGAAACGCGAATCGAGGCGACGATGTAACGACATCAGTTCGTACCAGAGTTCGCCAATCGCAGTAAGGTCATTGCGTCGCGCTTCACGGATACTAAACCCATCCATACATCATCGCCTCGTTCAGAGTGTGCCCCTTTCAAGAGGGGGTGCAGAGTGTTATTAGCGGTAGGTTCGCTGAGAAGTAAGAGGCTCTGCGCTCCCGCTGCGCCATGCGACGGGGGCAGAAGCTACCGGAACCTGTGCAATAATCGGAATAGACTGCTCCAGTGTGTCACCTGTCGGGTCGGCATTAAGGTCAGGAGCGCGATCTGTTCTGGAGATCACTCTGTCCAGCTCGCGAAGGTCGTAGAAGTTACGTCCCGCCACGTTACGAAGCTCTCGTGAGGTCATTTCAGGGTGTGCAACTACGGCAATTTTTTTGCCTTTGCTTCTTACGAGTTCAAGGGCGCGTTCAAAGTCGCTATCCCCGCTCATCAGAATGCAAGTATCGAATAACTGCACCGTATTGAACATATCAATAACCAACTCAATGTCGAGGTTGGCTTTCTCCACAATCTCGCCCGTTGTATCGTCTACCATCTGTTTAATGGCTTTTGTACGCACCGTAAAACCAGAGTACATCAGATATTCGTGAAAGGCGTTATCGCGATGTTTTGCCTGCATATCT
This sequence comes from Armatimonadota bacterium, assembly GCA_026392135.1. GTDB lineage: Bacteria > Armatimonadota > Chthonomonadetes > Chthonomonadales > Chthonomonadaceae > CAIJLM01. Next base: position 260 of record JAPLCR010000602.1, on the reverse strand, counting down.
GCGCCTGTGTAGTAGTAGGCTTCCGATATGACACACCCTTGATCGCGTCCAAAAAACTGTAAAACCTTCCTAAAATCGATGAACCAACCTAGTTTCTTTTGTGCATAGTACATATTCGCACCATCAACGAAGATTGAAACTCTTTGCATAATAAATCCTCCATCCCGTTACTTTGCCATGTCATCCCAAAAATACTACCTAATGCAGGGTCTTCTTAGCTCTGCTTCTTCTTTTGTGGTTTTGTTGACCAGTATAGTCCT
>JAPLCR010000434.1 GCA_026392135.1 Armatimonadota bacterium | reverse complement strand
CTGACCGGGCTTTTTGGTACCTTTGAAGGTGTGTGCGGCATCCGTTGCGCCACCAGACTGCGGCTTACGCTTAACAGTAGAGCCGTGCGTCATATCGCCTCCATGAAAATGGTAGCGCTTTACAACGCCTTGAAAACCTTTTCCCTTAGAGGTACCGATAACTTTAACGCGCTGACCTACTTGAAAAATATCGCATTTAATTTCGTCGCCCAACTTGTAGTCAGACGCATCGGAGGTACGAATCTCCTGTAGATGGCGAAGAGGCGTAACTCCTGCCTTCTCGAAATGTCCCTTGCGCGGTTTATTGACCAGTTTGGGGCGTATCTCCCCAAAGCCAACCTGTACCGCTACATAGCCGTCTATATCAACACTTTTGAGCTGCGTGACAATGCAGGGACCTGCTTCTATCACGGTGACGGGGATAACCTCTCCTCTTTCGTTAAAGATTTGGGTCATGCCTATCTTCCTGCCCAGAATTGTGTCTACCACTAGTAGTCTCCTAGTCAGTTATTTAGAGTGAGCGGAACGAGATTGTTCGCGCTCATTGTTGGGTTTACCGCATCCTCGCAGGTGAAGCGAGAACGCAATACGGTCTATTCAGACACTGGTATTATCAAGACCTGGAGCGGCATACCGTTATCAGGGTCTCGAAAATTCCAAGAGTCTTCAATCTTCTGCATAAAACGCGCCTTTTTGTGTCCCTCAACACCTTTGCCGACATACATAGGAAGGTATATCCATCCTTCGTCCCGACGTATCAAGTCCGGATACATGTGACTTCTACGTGTTCTTTATCAGATTGCGTTTGAAGCCAGTCAATAATCGCTTTTTCTGCGGAAGTTAGGGTAAGTGTATCTGCCATAACATCTACTCCTTTGGAAATAGCTGTGAAAGAATCTGGAAAATATCTATCAGATATGTGCGCGCCTCTATTGCATATTTAGCGTCTACAGACTCATTACCTTGATAGTCCGCCATAATTCGCAGCTTATAGGAGAGAGCAGAGCGCTGGAGGCATCGTTCGCTCTTCGACTGTGCTTCTTCGCCTCTCTAAGAAGCAAATCATTGGTACGGCTTTGCTTTGAAGTGTCGATAGAGTCGGTATTAGGGTGCGCCCATGCTTCTCGTCCGGCAGGAGGCTGTTGTTGTTTATACAACAAGAACGCCGTCGCAAGAGAGTATGCCGCATAATAAGAGCGGCTTACGCTAGAGCGCGGGAATGATACCGCTATTTCAAGAGCGCAAGTCCTTGAGTCTTCCGCCATCTCTCGCCATTTTCGCCATTCAGACATACCGTTTCTCCACACTCAAGCGCAGACTAAAGCTTAATCTCGATATCCACGCCGCTGGGAAGGTCAAGACGACCTAAAGCCTCAATAGTCTTAGGTCCCGGCTCAAGAATGTCAATGAGACGTTTGTGCGTTCTCTGCTCAAAATGCTCCATAGACTCTTTGTCAATCGTGGTACCACGGTTGACACAGTAAATGGTACGCTCGGTGGGCAGAAGTACGGGCCCTGCGACCCGCGCACCAGTGCGCTTTGCTGTTTCGACGATTTTCTCCGCCGATTGGTCTAGAATACGGTGGTCAAACGCACGAAGGCGAATACGCACCTTATCCAAACGTCCTAAATTTGCCATAGGTAAACCTATCTCCTACCTGCTCGCTAATTTCACACATGAGAGGAGGTCAGCCGTCTATAATGGGGCAGCTGACCTCTAAAGAAACAACTTAGGCGATAACTTTTGTGACAACGCCCGCACCTACGGTGCGTCCGCCCTCACGAACTGCGAAGCGCAGTCCCTCTTCCATTGCTATCGGCTGGATGAGTTCTGCGGTGATAGTGATGTTGTCTCCCGGCATCACCATCTCAACACCTTCAGGAAGGTGAAGCTGACCTGTTACGTCCGTTGTTCGGAAGTAGAACTGAGGGCGATATCCGGTGAAGAACGGAGTGTGTCGACCACCCTCCTCTTTCGTCAGGATATAGATCTCTGCCTGGAACTTCGTGTGAGGAAGAATGGAGCCCGGCTTCGCTACAACCTGACCGCGCTCTACATCCAGACGGCTCATACCGCGAAGCAGTACGCCTGCGTTGTCGCCGCCGAAGATCTCATCGCAGATCTTGTGGAACTGCTCTAGGGAGGTCGCCGTCGTCGTGCGGGTCGGGCGAAGACCGATTATCTCAACCTGCTCGTTGAGCTTCAAGGTGCCGCGCTCTACACGACCGGTGACAACTGTACCGCGACCGGTGATCGTAAACACGTCCTCAACTGGCATCAGGAACGGCTTATCCATAGCACGCACAGGAACTGGGATGTACGCATCTACTGCGTCCATCAGTGCCCAGATCTTTGCGTTCGCAGGGTCGTTCCGACTGGTATCTTCGCTCGCAAGCGCTTGCGTTGCAGAGCCGCGAATGATGGGGATCTCGTCGCCAGGGAAGTCGTACTTGGTGAGCAACTCTTGAACTTCCATCTCAACAAGCTCCAGCAACTCCTCGTCGTCGATCATGTCGCACTTGTTCAAGAAGACAACCACGTAAGGAACGCCTACCTGACGGGCGAGCAGAATGTGCTCACGGGTCTGGGGCATAGGACCGTCTGCGGCGGAGACGACGAGGATCGCTCCGTCCATCTGGGCGGCTCCGGTAATCATGTTCTTGATATAGTCCGCGTGACCAGGGCAGTCGACGTGAGCATAGTGGCGGTTGTCCGTCTCGTACTCGGCGTGGTAAACGTTTATCGTAACGCCACGAGCTTTCTCTTCGGGGGCACTATCTATCTCGTCGTACTTGAGGGCTTTGGAACCGTTGTACTCTGCCAGAACGCGGGTAATCGCCGCGGTCAGGCTCGTTTTACCATGATCCACGTGACCG
>JAPLCR010000644.1 GCA_026392135.1 Armatimonadota bacterium | reverse complement strand
CGTGCTAGGAGTGACAGTACGTAGAATAACAGAGGTCACAAGGTAACGATAGGAGGTACCCGACTGTGGATCCGTGTTGAAGTTCCCGTTGACAGTCACCTGAGTACACCCACTACCGCCGCCACCACCTGCGCCACCACCTGCGCCGCCGCCAGTACCGCCGCCACCCTGACCACCGCCGCCACCCTGACCACCGCCGGTAGAGAGACCGGATAGAGCTGCAGAGGAGGGGATACCTGCAAAATACTGCCAGGAGAGAGCACCATTCACTTTACCCGGGAAATCCAAGTAGGTGTGGAAGGTTGTAACACCTACAGGAAGCGCGGGCAAGCTAGTTGTATTACCACCACCTGCGCCGCCGCCAGCACCACCACCGCCATTACCACCGCCGCCAACAGCACCGAGGTTGGGGCTATAGGGGAAGTCAGGGTCGCGGAATATCTTGTACTGAAGAACGCCGCCGTTACCCCAGAGGTTGTCGTTCCAGGTGATACGCACTGCGGGAAGCTCACCAAAGTTAGTAGCTTCTGCACTAAGGTTCGTAATGCTTGAGTTGGGCCCATGCGAAGCAGAGGCAATCAGCACACCCAAACCAAGCGCGGAGAGCATGGTTCCGATTTTGGAGAAGTTGACGGGGCGATTTCGCTCAGTGAGCAGACCAATCTTGCCGTTTTCAAGTATAAACGGAGGAACATAGACCATGCGTCCCACATCTTCAGGACGAATGCCGCCCACTTCATTCAAAACAACGGCTTCCGAATCCGTAGCATAAGCCGTTACGATGATGATACGCCCTTGCGTGACCTTAACGTTATTGCCCAAGTCACGAGTTATGACAAGCTCCATGTCCTTCTTGATACCGTCGCGGAGACCGCGATTGAGGACAACGTTATCACCAACGCGCTGCAGAACGGTTCCTGAGATGTTTTGTCGTTGCGCCATCTGGCGAACAACATCCAGAGCCGCATCGTTCAGGGCTTTGCCTGACAGCTCTTCAAAGCTTGCATTCTGCCCAAGAGAGGGCTTTGCAGTCAACTGAATTGCGCCGCCATTGATAAGTTCAAGGGAGGCGGGGTCAAGAACCGTTACCTGAAGAGCTAGGTCTACAGGGCGCCCCTTTTTAAACTCAGAGGCAAGTACTTTTCCCTCTACGATAGCGTCGGCTTGTAGCTCTTTCGCTAGGCGTAAAAGGTCAGAACGGCTAAAGTTAGCGGGTTGACCCGGGTTACTGGGAAGTTTTAGCCCGATTCGTTTTGCTTCTTGCATGACTTCGGGATTAGTGAAGACATAGAAGCGGGTTGAACCGGTGTTCGCTAATTCGTTGTAAACAGCGGCAGTTGCCGTTTTAGCAAGATTCTCGCCACCGTTACGGCTTACATTTGTAAAGTCGGCTACGATTACGCGCAGAACTTGGTTCGCCTGTGCATTGGCACGGCTACCCATGAGTACTGGCATCATCAGAACTAACGCCAGAAGCCAAGGATAAGCGCGAGTAACAGGACTCCAGCGATTGGCTTTCACTCTGTTTCTATCCTCCTTCAAGGTTCCCTCGCCGAAAAGGACGAGGGTTTCACAGACAGTATCACTCCGAAGATGAGTTGGGGGGATAAGTAGAGATGAGTAGGCTTACCCAAAAGTGGTTAGCACTCACCTCTTCCCATATATTTCCCCATTGTTCATGAAAACGAAACGGTCTTAAAGACCTATTGCGACAACAGGAGAGGGGTTTCCTCTTTTTTCGCAAAAAACTTCTGTTTTTTTATCTCACAACCCCTCTATTTCGGTAGATGAGTCCTTGAGACAGCAGAACGAAACACACCTTCTCTGTTGAGGGAGTATTTCGGGGGGTTGGTTTTCATAATATTGGATTGGGAATGCTCTTCACCTTCTACACTGATATAGACGGGGGGAACACCTCCCATTAGTTCGTGCCATTGGGGGAAGATGGACACACTTCACCTTTTCGGTGTAGATTTAACTCCACACTTTGACGGATTATATCATAACGATTTAGAGAACGCAAGCGATTTTTCGATACGAACTTAAATCTCAAAACTTTTTTGGACATTCTGCCTCTTCAGAGTCTCCCAGAGGCTTTTTGCCGAATCTCTAAGAGCTATGCCTTCACCGTTGTTCTCTACCACTATATCGGCATACGCCGCCTTTTCCTCAAGGGGTTTCTGCGATTGAAGGCGTTTTATCCCCTCTTCTCGCGTTAGCCCATTACGCTCCATCAGGCGTTGCAGGCACACTTCTCGCGTGGAGGACACCACCACCACAAGATCGAACCAGCTTTGCAGGTGGTCTTCATAGAGGAGAGGGACTTCTACCACAACTACTGTTTCAGGGGAGAGTTCATACTGTGCCGACTCCATCTGAAAAGAGAGTAGCCTTAGTAGTGGGGGGTGCGTAATTCGATTGAGCGTTCGGCGTGCTCCCGCGTCTTGAAAGATGAGTGCGGCGAGTCGGCTACGGAATAGGGTTCCGTCTGCCTCAAATACGCTCTCTCCGAAGACCTCTCGGATCTGCCGCAACACCTCTCCATGGGGGGCGAGGATAGCACGCGCCGCCTCGTCTGCACTGAACACAACGGCTCCCTGCTCTTGAAGCAGGCGCAACAGAAAACTTTTACCGGAGGCGATACCGCCGGTCAATCCGACACGCAACATCGTGCTAAAAAAGGGAGAAGGCATTAAATGCCCTCTCCCTTTCCAGAACAAGGAGGTTTTTACGCCTCGACATTCTCTACTTCCACAGAGACAACCTCAACATCAAGAACCTCTTCGATAACGATGTCCTCTAGGTCAATAAGGTCCTCTGGCTCCTCTTCTTGGCGAAGGCGCTCACGGCGCTCGCTTTTGCGCTTGGCGGCGGCTATCGCCTCTCCAATGGTGAAGCGCGGCTCATCCTCTTGTACGTAACGGGTATAGGGTTCACCCTGCTCACGGTCACGGTCACGGTCTTTACGCGCTCGCTTAGAGCCTCCGCCTCCCGTCGCCGCCTCTTTAGCGGGCGCAGCGTCGGTGGAGGGAGTTTCAACAACGGGGGCAGGTATCTCTTCTGCCTGCAAAGCCCGCATAGAGAGCTTCATCTTCCGCTCTTCAGGGCGTAGGTCGAGGATCTTAACCTCTACTTCGTCCCCAGAGTTCGGAACAATCACTCCACGAGAGCCTTTATTGCGTTGTAGTTCAGAGTGCGGGATAATTCCTTCCACTCCGCCAATAAGGACGAAGGCTCCGTAATTTCCAACTCGGGTAATTTTCCCCATCACGACATCGCCCGTTGCGTAGAGACTAGGCACTTCTGTCCAGGGGTCTGGAAGGATTTGCCGAAGACCGAGCGAAACACGGTCTTTGTCAAGGTCTACACCTAGTACCATGACATCGATCTCTTGCCCTTCGCGAAGTATCTCTTTAGGATCGTTGATACGTGTCCAAGACATCTCCGTAATGTGGAGAAGCCCATCTACGCCGCCGAGGTCTATAAAGGCTCCGTAAGGAACGATACGGCGCACCACACCTGTGCGAATCTGCTCAGGTGCGAGGCTGGATTTGGTTGCCGCGCTCTTTGCTTCCCGCTCCTCTTGAATAGCGAGACGGTGAGAGAGTACGACCTTGCGGCGATCCTTGTCTACCTCAATCACTTTGAGGGGCAACGACTGCCCGACGTACTTCTCAAGGTTATTCTTGAGGTTGCCGTTACCAACGTGCGAAGCGGGTACAAATCCGCGAATACCAAGGTCTACGGTAAGTCCGCCTTTTACACGGGCTTGTACAAAGGCGGAGATGACCTCACCGGTCTCTTTCGCCTGCTCCACACGGATCCACGCCTGTTCAAAGTCGGCGCGTTTCTTGGAGAGTTCGGGGCGACCGTCGCCGTCATCTGTCCTCATCACATACACGCGTATCACGTCGCCAACATGAAGAAACTCTTCTACATTAATGCCGGGATCACGGGTGATTTCGTCGGGGCGAATAATACCTTCGGATTTCGCACCCACGTCCACAAGTACCCCTTCACGGTCAACGCGCATTACCGTACCCGATATCACCTCTCCTACGACAAGCTTTTGGAGAGATTTCTCGTACCGTGCGCCCATACCAAGGTCTTGCATCGCCCGCTCAAACTCATCCATTGCCTCTTCGCTTGCGGGCGGGGCTACAGGCGTTGCCGAAACAGTTTCAGGCGCAACAGGTTGAGTCGAGGTCGGTTCATCTGGCGTTACACCAGCGTCGACCGGGGAAGCTATCTCGG
>JAPLCR010000329.1:2283-7816 GCA_026392135.1 Armatimonadota bacterium | reverse complement strand
TTTAGCATCTACAGTAATCACACCGCTAACTAACGCAACTACTTGAGCCTTCTTGCCCCCATCCGTCAGGTTCAACGATTGAATAGTGTATGTCATCTCTGCTTTGTCCCATTTTTTCAACATAACCTGTACTAAGGCGAGTGCCTCCTTGCGGGTTGCAGTCTTTGCTTTGCCTTTAACGTTCTGGGTCTCCGTATAGTCGCCTGCCCAAACTGAGGAGAGGGTTTTCACATCACGTAGTTTCCATCCGTTCGCCATAATTTTGTACTGTTTCTGAATCTGGTCGGTTGGGTTGGTTTTTGGGATGAGAATAAAGGCGATAGTAGTAGGCGTATTCAAGGCGATAGTAGGTATAAAAGGCACAGTAGTACCCCTTTCTTTATATTCGATATTTTGTAGAAGGGTCTATCAAAAAGGCTATTCAGTCAGTGGAACCCGCGAAGTACTCCTTTGCCCTGCTCACGCTGAAAAGTGAGATGAGACAGGTAAGAGGAGTTTTGTTCTGCCCGGCAGAGTGCGGTGAGAACGGAACGGAATACAGCGGCAACACAAGGTACGGCAACACTATTACCAGCCTGCTTTCTTGTTGCCCCGTAGGAACAGGCAATTTTATAAGTATCAGGGAAGCCTTGTAGCCTTAGCATTTCTCGTTCCGTCAAACGCCTTTCGCCATTGACCAGCAGATAGTTGTAGGAAGCCCCTGCACGCAACGCGCATGAATAAGGGTAGGCACTAATATGTCCGCCCTTGTTCTCGTGCCAGATGGTCGGTTCATCATGCGTCTTACCTGTGTACTTCTCTTGTCGGCTTTGCCGAATTTTCTCTGAAGCCAAGTAGAATGAAGGTACATTCTCTTCGAGAATATCAGAGAGGGCGCGCATAGGCGCATTTCCTACAGGAAATTGGAACTGTAGCGGCTCACGAAACCCCACTATAAAAATACGCTCTCTTTTGTGAGGCAGTCCGAAGTGAAGCGCATTTAGAATACGGTGGTGAACGTGGTATCCTAACCCCTCTAATACCTCTAGGATTCGCTGGAGCGTGCGTCCTTTATCGTGATTAGATAAAAGTTTGACGTTTTCCAAAACGAAGGCGCGAGGGCGTTTTTCAGCAAGGATACGCGCAATATCGAAGAAGAGCGTTCCTCTTGCATCATCAAAGCCTTTGCGCTCACCGCAAATACTAAAAGGCTGACAAGGAAACCCTGCGAAAAGAACATCGTGGTCGGGAACATCAGAAGCGATAATTTTGGTAATGTCGCCTTTCGGCTTTTCGCCGAAGTTAGCTTCATAAGCCTGTTGCGCGTCTGTGTCTATATCCGAGGAGAACACGCAGGAGGAGGCTATCCCTTGTTCTTCGCAGACTAACTTGGCGGCTGTATGAAAGCCGCCAATACCGCAGAAAAGGTCTGTAAAGCGAAGAGTGTCAGGTCTACCATTTTCCAAAGACACGAGGGCATTACTCCTCCTTGTAGAGTTTTGTGAGTTAGCCAATACCCGCTTCCGAGTATATCTCTGCAATCGTAACGGGGCGGTTTTCGCGGGCACTTCTATCCATAGCGTAGCAGACTGCATGGGTTTTTGCCGCATCTGCTAAGTTGATGTGCGATTCGTTTCCCGTCTGAATACACTCAATAAAGTGTGCGATTTCGCCATCGAAAGGGTGATGTGCAACGTCACCATTATCGGGGCGTACTGTGGGAACCTGCACCCAGTCGGTTTGCCCTGCGAAATACTCCTGTGCCCAGATTTTGTTATCGCGAATGGTGCCTTTATCGCCAAGTAGGTCAATGTTGAACAGGTAGGGGCATTGGCAGTCGAAAGAGGCAGACGTTTTGCCAATTGCGCCATCTGCAAACTTCATAATACCGACAAGGTTTGTGTCGTACTCGTACACGTCGTTACGAAGATTGGAGTAGGCACTTACCTCCGTGATCTCTTGCCCGACGAAGTAGCGTAGAGCGTCAATGGCATGGCACCCTGCGGAGAGCAGTACACTTTCTGCAATCTCTTTACGGCGGTTCCAGTGAAACTGCACATACTGGGGACCAATGTTGTGCCAGTAGTCCACCTCTGCGTAGAAGACTTTGCCTATCGCCTGTTGTTCCATCATGCGCTTAATCCACATGAACTGTAGATTCCAGTGAAGTACAAAGCCGACGACGGTTTTTACCTCTGCCTTCTCTACTGCGTGCAACATTTCGCCTAGCGATTTGGGGTCGTTCGCAACGGACTTTTCGATGAGAATGTGCTTTCCCGCCTGCGCCGCGAGAATGGTCTCTCTGGGGTGTGCGTTGGGAGGAGTACAGAGGGAGACGGCTTGTACAGCCGAGTCGGCAATCATCGCTTCGTAAGTGTCGTAGATTTTTACGTCTGTCAAGCCAAGCTCTTGTGCTTTGCGTTCGGCAGTCGCTCTGGTACGATTCCAGAGTGCCACAACTTTCGCGTCGTTATGCTTCTGATACGACTTAATATGCTCACCCGCAACCCAGCCTGTACCTGCGATTCCTATCCCAATTTGAGACATCTCTCTATACTCCTTCGTCTATAGCGACCAGTAATGCGTATCCGCTGAAACTGTGTTTGGCGAGAAGAGGGACTTCACGTCAATCAGTACTCCGCCAGGCTTGAGCAGGGCTTCTATTTTGCCCACTCCCCCCGAAACATACTGAGTGTGTGCTACCGCCACAATAACGCCGTCGAGGTCTTTCAAATCGTCCCAATCCACGAGTCGAATACCGTACTCCTCTTCCGCCTCTCCGTGTTCTGCGGCGGCATCATGGACGAGAGGGGCGATTCCGTACTCTTTGAGTTCGTCAATAATATCGGGTACGCGGCTATTACGGAGGTCGGGAACGTTCTCTTTGAAGGTAAGCCCTAGTATTCCGATTTTGGCTCCCTTCACGTTTACGCCATTCGCGCAGAGTATTTTGATAAGGCGTTGTGCGATATAAGCACCATGCCGTCATTGAGGCGTCTGCCCGCAAGAATGAGGTGAGGGTGGTAGCCGTGCTTTTGTGCGATAGCAGTGAGGTAGTAGGGGTCAACGCCAATACAGTGACCACCGACTAGCCCAGGCGAGAACTTCAAGAAGTTCCATTTCGTGCCTGCTGCCTCCAGAACGTCGCGAGTTCGTATACCCAGCTTGTCGAAGATAAGTGCGAGTTCGTTCATCAGTGCAATGTTCAGGTCGCGCTGGGTGTTCTCAATCACTTTGGCGGCTTCCGCAACCTTAATGGAGTTAGCACGGTGTAGCCCTGCCTCGATGACTATGTCGTAGAATGCGTATACTCTGTCGAGGGACTCTTCATCCTCTGCCGAGACAATTTTAACAATTTTTTCTAGTGTATGGAGTTTGTCACCGGGGTTGATTCTTTCAGGGGAGTAGCCGAGTTTGAAATCTCTGCCCTGTTTGAGACCAGATATCTTCTCTAGTATGGGACCGCAGATGTCTTCTGTGATACCGGGCCACACGGTTGACTCGTAGACAACAATGGTGCCAGACTGAAGTACGGAGCCAACTGTGCGAGTGGCTCCCTCAATGGGGCGTAGGTCAGGATTGTTGAACTCATCAATGGGAGTAGGGACGGCAACAATAAAGAGTGTAATATCTTGCAGGTCTGCGGTCTTTGAGGTGATTTTGAGGGTCGAGTTTTGCAGGTCTGCTGTAGTGACCTCGTGCGTGCGGTCTATGCCCTCGTGTAGCTCTGCAATCTTCTTTTCATTAATATCAAATCCAACGGTTCCGGGAAATTTGCGTGCTAACGCCAAGGCGAGAGGCAAACCAACATACCCTAGCCCAACAATGGCTATACGCTCACTCATAGAAAAATAGTCTCCTGATTCGATTTAGACTGTTAGATAAAGGGATATTATCTCAAACATCCTATAAAGATTATAACCCACACGGTAAAGAGGTGTCAAGAAAAGAGGTGCAATCAAGAAAATCGTCCAAAATTGTGAACCTTGCAAGGCTTACAACCGACTAACAAAGTAGAGAACATAGATAATATCTCTTTTGAACCAATAATAAGTTGTCAAAAGAGAACAACAAGTAGCGAATCTCTTTGTGCAAGGTTATTGACTTTCGCTTAGAACTATGATAAACTCTTCAAAATCTAGTATAGCGTGATTCCGTATGCTCAGGAGGCAGGTCTTCATGAACATTAGCAAAGCAATTGGTTGCGGTTTCGGAATAGTGGCGTTCACTGTTACCGCTTCCGCTTTCGCCCAGACTGCACCTTTTACCATTCGTCGCCCATTAGAGGGCGCAACGGTACGTGAAAAGGTGCGCGTGGAGATTCCGCGCGGTAGCGTCAAAGAAGGCTCTTTCGTAGCCTTTTTCATAGACGACAAATTTGTAGTAGCACAAGCCCCAGAGGGCGACAGCAAGCCTAAACCCCCGATGGGGATTGGTGGTATGATGCCTCCGCCCGGTTTTGCTCCTCCATCTCGCAAAGGAATAGATCCTAACAAACAGCCGTTCTACTTTATGTGGGACACCAAAACGACGAAAACCAGCGATGGCGAACACAAATTGAAAGCCGTTTTGTTTGAGCCAGCTGCGGGAACAACCGGTATGAACGAGGCAGGTAGCACCGAAGTTAAAGTGACTGTCGCGAACAAAATTAACGATGGACCCACCTCTCTTATGTTCCGATACAAGTATCGTAATGGAGAGAGCCTTGAGTATGCGCGTAATAGTAGTGCCAAGCTCAAGGGCGGGGAACAAGAGGGCGCATCAGGAACCGGTGATACGGAACTTGGTGCAGTACGTAGTAAAATTATCTTGGGCATTGAGGACACACGCCCCAATGAAGATGTTTCACTTGTTCGTAACAAACTGACAAGTCTGCACATTTTGACCAACGGAACCGAGATAACCGCTACTCAAGATCAACTCTCTGAATCGATGTATCAAGAGATTAACTCGCGTGGTAAAGTATCCTACGAAACGGGCGCACTGACAGGCTTTGCAGAGTATGCCAACAACGGTATACCTGTAGATAATACAGTCGGCTTACCGCTTCTTCCTGAAGACCCCAAATCTGTAGGCGAGACATGGAAGCAAGCCAACCAACGACTGGATATTCCCGGAGTTCCAGTTGCTCTCCAACCCCGTGTTGTTATCGAGAGTAAACTCGAAGGTCTGGAGTGGGAATCAGGACGACCCTCTGCCAAGATACGCCAAACCTACGAGGGCGAACTCGGTGCCCCTGTGCGTGTTGCAGGAATGCTCGTTACTGCTCCTACAGTGGTCTACGAAAAGGTGATTTTCTTCGCGTACAAGTCCGGTATTATTCTCCGAACTACGCGTACTATCACGATTAAAGGGCGGACTGCAGATGCTCCTATGACGAGTACCGTGACTGCTTCCGCGGGTACTCCCGGCGGCGGTATGATGGGTGCGATGATGGGACGCGGGGGTATGGGCGGCGGTATGCCTGGCGGCGGTCCTCCTTCTGGCATGATGGGTGCTATGCGCGGCGGTGGTATGGGCGGTGGTATGCCTGGTGGCGGTCCTCCTTCTGGCA
>JAPLCR010000329.1:0-2237 GCA_026392135.1 Armatimonadota bacterium | reverse complement strand
TGGGCGGTATGCCCGGTGGTCAACGCGGTGGTCAACGTGGTGGACGCTCTAATCGCGGTGCCTCTGGCGGCATGGGGAGCGGTTTCCCTGGTGGTGCCGGCATGATGGGAGCGGGTATGGCAGGCGGTGGAGGCGGTGCTGGTGTAGGTAAGCGACCTAGCGGTATCGCTGGTCTGGCAGGACGAGGCAATGCTAACGCTGGCTTCGCGCAACAAGAGAAAGACCGTGCCGTTACCATTGAGGCTACGCAAAATACCGAAGTTCAGTCCATCTCTGCAAGTCGCTAGAGTTGATTGAGCAAGCGAGAATTCGCTGAAAGACACATACGCGCAGGAGGCGAAAGCCTCCTGCGCTTTTCGTTGTTTGGGGTACTCTATAAGTATGATAACTCGTCGCACACTAATACAGTCCGCTATCGCTCTCCCCTCTACTTTTGGAAACTGGGCGGAGGCGCAATCCACTTCGCCGCGCTTTCAACCGAAATGGCTTGAGGCGATTGCGAAACAACTACAAAAAGAGTTTCACCTTCCTGCCGTTTGGGTTGCCGTGAATATCGAAGGAGTAGTGGAGTCGGCGGTTGTGGGCGTTCGTAAGGTGGGTGACCCGACTCTTGCGACGCTCGAAGATAAGCTGACAGTGGCTTCTATCTCAAAGCCGATGGCGGGGCTTTGGATTGCCTCCCTCGTGGATAAGGGCAAGCTGTCGTATGAGGCGAAGGTTCTCGATATTCTGCCCGAACTTGCCGCCGACTGCCTACCAGAGCATGAGGGCATTACTCTAGGGCAACTCTGTACGCATAGAGCGGCGGTTAAACGCGACACATCTACCTCATCAAACACCCTCACTTTAGAGCAGTATCCGGCAGAACGGCTCCGCATGGCACATGAAGTGCTGAAGGATCCCTCTCCTGCGGGGTCGCGAGGGAAAGAGGTTTACAGCAATAACGGAGTGACCCTCGCAGTGACTATGGCGGAGCGGGCGGCACGAGAGTCTTATGAAGTAGCGGCGGGAAGGTTTTTTCGAGAGCGGTTGAGGTTGAAGTCGTGGGGAGTGTGGGCGATGAACCTACCAGACGATGTTTCGCTTCCTTGGCCCCACACGATGAAAGACAAGGCGGCGATTGCGAATCCGCCCAAATCTGTTCAGGCTCACTTTGTGCGACCGAGTGGCAGCGCACACTGCACTATCTCTGATTTAGTTCGCTTTGGACTGATTGCCGTCAAAAGTTCACCGCTATCGGAGAGTTTGTTGAAGCCCGAAACATGGCAAACCATTTTAGAACACGGAGATGTGGACAGAACGGCTCTCGGCTGTTTCTATGCAGGGGGGCGTGAATTTCCAGTTTTTGATCACGGCGGCTCTTTAGGCACGACTGGCTCGTTTTTGCGTGTGCTGCCTGCATGGAGATGCTCTTTCGCATACCACACTAACGCCTCTGCAGATGCCGTTGGAGGACGTGGACGAGAGTTGTTACAGGATGCAGTTCGTAAGCGCCGCGCCGAAAGAAATTCGCCGCCTGCCTGCCGCATTACCCTAACTCATGTTGCGACGATGGATAGCGCGTGGCAAAGAGAGATAGTGCCTACAAGTGGTGATGATAAGGTGCGAATAAAAATCAATTTCCGAATTGAGGCAAGACCCCGAACTGGCGATCTGCTAACGGTGGTGAAGCTGGGCGACATAGAGCGTCGAGATGACCGTTTCGCAGGGCTTGCCGCAGGAAACCACACCCTTCATTTTGAGTTCGATACCCCCAAAACCAAAGACACGCCAGCCAGTGTTACGGTAGACGCTTTAGGAACGGCAGGGAACATCACACCAGAAGCCGCTCGTTATGTTTCTGCCCTTCACTTGGCATAAGACGTGCGAACGCCCTGCCCCCTTTAGAGCAGGGCGTTCGTTCTAAGTCGGCTCTATGGCTTTGGCAGTTCTACAACGCGGATATTTTTGAACGAGAGGTCAGTCGTCGGGTCGTGACCCTGTAGACTGATGACCCCCGGCTTTGTGCGACTACCGTCACGGGCACTACCAGAGCGACCTGCAGGAGCGGTGTCTACAAAGTCCGTCGTCTGGAATCCGTTGATCCAGATAGCGATGTGAGTACCGTTGGCAAGCACCGTCATATAGAACCACTCTTTGTCGTTAGAGACTACTTTACGCGATGGGTGGCGGTTGTACAGCCCTCCTGTCCCGAAATCGACGGGTTTTGTACGGTCATCCCCCTCCCATTGATTACG
>JAPLCR010000500.1 GCA_026392135.1 Armatimonadota bacterium | reverse complement strand
TCGGTGCCTACGCTACGGCACAGCAGCTCCACAAACCGCACTCCCCGCTCCACTAAACGACGTGCGACGAGGCACTGCTGACCAAACACCTGCGTATAGTCTTCGTCAATTCCGTACAGTTTGAGAGTAGCAGGGCTCTCCCCGCGTAACTCCATCAAATCAGGGACGGCGGACTGCATCTTGTAGGCGAGTTCGTAGTTCAGGATAGCCGCTTCGACGTTTGGGTCGCCTCCCGTTTTGGCGAGGGTTCCCTTATCCAGTTTGTGCATCAGCGCGAGTTTGTTTTTTTGGAGTTCGGGGGTCGCTTCAATACGGTCAAGGTCGGAGAGAGGAGACTTACCTACGCGGAATAGAGAGCCTTGATAGCTGGCGGGTAAGAAGCCGCTGGTGAAGCAGTCCAACCCGCCGGGAGGTATCAACCCACTATTCAGTACGACAAAGCCCGGTAGGTTCTGGCACTCGCTTCCCAATCCATACGTTGCCCATGCCCCCATGCTCGGTCTGCCCTGCAAGCCGTTACCAGAGTGCATGAAATAGTTGGCATTGGTGTGCTCTGAGAAGTCGGCGACCATAGAGCGGACAACCGCCATATCGTCTACACAGGTGGCGACGTTTGGGAAGAGCTCACTGACCGGGATACCACTTTTTCCGTAGTTCTTAAACTCCCAGGGGGACTTTAAGACGTTGCCAATATCGTCGAACTGAGTGGGCTGTACAGGGAGTTTGATACGTTGCCCATGCTCCAGTGCTAGACGTGGCTTGGGGTCGAAGGTATCTACTTGAGAGGGACCACCGTCCATAAAGAGAAAGATAACGCTTTTCGCTTTGGCGGGGAAGTGCGATTTTCGCGGCGAAAGCGGAGTCTTACTGGGAGAGTCACCGCCGACTAGCCCTGCAAAAGCGGGGTCTGCAAGCAACGCCGCGAGAGCGACGGAGCCGAAGCCATTCGCGCTCTGCTGGAGCAGTTCACGGCGAGACATTGGGTTGGGGCGAAAACGACGGCAGTGCATGGTGCTGCACCTCCTGATAGTTTAGAATTAACCGCGCAACACGCGAAAGGGGGACAATGCCTATTTCTCTTCGTTTCGGAGCGGACGGACAGCGAGCTGTAGTTCAATCGTAATGCTCATTTCGCTCGTCCTGTGCTTCAAGGTCAAGGTAGTCCGCCCTACTTGCGCTCCGCAACCTGCACCGAAACCAGTATAACGGTATTAGCGTCGAAACAGTAGTAGACCGTGAGCGGTGGCGTTCTCTCTGTTGCCTTAAGAGTCCAAGCGAACAGAGGCAACGGTGCGGCGCGCCCCGTAAATCTCCCCGCCTCTGGAAAGTAGCGCACTGCGAAACGGATAGCCTTCTCTATATCTTCGCGCACCTCCTGAGCCGGAATCACCGCATGGAGTTCTGTATCAAAACCCTCCAATTTCTTGACGTTCCTCTCTGTAGGCATTTACGCAAGTGCCTCAACTACGCCCGATAGGTCTAGCGAAGCCGCATACTGCTTCTCTTTTTCTGTCAGTTCGCGGTCTTCCAATAGAGAGAGGACGCACTCCTGTAACGCATTATGAACTAGAGCGTGTACATACTCGGAGGGGGCTACCCTGCGGCGATTCGCCTCCGCTTCCAGTAGCGCCCCCTCCTCCGGCGTAAAGTCTATCGTGATACCCATATTCCTAACTCCTTACCTCAAAGCCGCCCTGTTTTCGCCCTGCGTGGACTTGCATGGCGCGGATCCCGTTTACAATGATGCCCCCCGTCGAATTTGCCAGAGAGTCCCCTAAATCGCACCTCCTCCTACGGCTTCTCTTCCGGCTTCTCGAATGGGTTGCCGGGCTGGGGCGGGTCTTTGCGCCCATAGATACTGGTATCTGGGAAGTAGGCAGACCAGCCGTACCACTGACTGAGGTGATTTTCGATACGGGCAAGCGATTTTCCTGCTAGTGCGCCCTCTTCGGCTAACCCTTCAATGTTCCAGCGCGATTCTGTCTCTTTATCGTAGAAGGCGAACTTGCCATCCTCTTGCTTTCGCGCTTCAAAGAGGAGTGTTTTTCCATCTAGCACGCTTGAAAATGCGTTTGCAGTCACTGTCTCCGTATCGAGAAATACGGTCATGGAAACTTTGCCTACTTTATCATTCAGAACACCATTCGCCTCTTGCAGTGCTTTGATGGGGTAGGCGCGGCGTATCACTCTTTCGGGTTCACTTTTCTTCTTTTGGGGCTGAACAACTGTGACGGCGAGTACCTTGTCGAAAGGAGGAAGACGTTTGTCGCCTCTCGTCACCGTTGGACGGAAGAAGGGCGCGGGGAAACGGTCGTACCCGCGTGGTTCGGGTTGGTCTTTGGGAGAGTACCAGCGTTGAAACTCTGGGGTGGGCGACATAACAAGCGTGTTTGGGTGTAGCAGTTTCCATCTCCCCCATGTCGTGTCGAGGGTAGGCTTTGGCGCAAGCTGTTTTCCTGCCAATGCCCCGGTAACGAAACGCCCCTCTACCTGTAGAACAACGCTCTCCGTCTCTCGCTCGCAGAGGACGACTACGCCATTGTATAGACCGTAGAAGTCTATTTTGAGGGCTTTACCATCGAGTATGGGGTCGTAGCAGATACCTGTATTGCAGACGCTACAGTAGGTAACGGCGATGGGAACTTGTCCGCCGCTCTCCGCCTTACCAATACTGTCGTTGATGATGTGATGCCACCATAGGAAACGAGTTGGGTAGGCTCTGCTTTCGCCGTTGAGGGTTACTCCTAGCACATAGTCGCTATCATTGAGATAGTCGGCTTCCAGCATAGGAACCATTTTAGGGTTGTCTAGTGCCTTGAACGGAGCCATTTTGCGCCCGTCCCAGAGGGCTTCGAGTTTTATATCCGAGGCGGGGTTAGACTTCGATTTATCTGTCCGGGTAGCCTCCTGTTTGGGAGGGGCGGCATTTTTTTCTTGCGCGTGAGCGGAGAGAGAGAGGCTCCCTAACAGAGAGGTCAGTAAACAGATTTCCGTGAGAAAACGCATTTCGGTTAGTCCTTTTTAATCCCAATTCCTTGGCGTATTACCTGCCCAACTCGGTAAGTACAGTCTTCCATCGCTCAGGGTGTGACTCGTGAGAGGCTTCGGGAATAAATCCCATTTTAAGATAGATAGCGATAGCACTTTTACGGAAGTCATCGGTATTGAGTACCGCCTGCGCGTAACCATTGCGTCGAAACTCTTCTAGTGCGCCGTAACTTACAATCATGCCGAGTTTTTTGCCCTGATGTGCGGGGTCGGTTCCTACCCAGTGTAGGTAGCCCGCACCGAGGTGTTTGTCTGGCAGATAGCGCGAAGAGGCTGTTGCAACCACTGCCCCTTCGGAAGTAACTACAAAGGTCTTACTGACGGTGGGGTCTTCGAGTAGCCGCTTTCCTACCATTTCGACACTCCAGCCCATGCCGGGGAAAGAGTTGTTCAGTGTTCTGGCAAGGCTCTCTTTGTCACTATCTTGGTAGGTGCGTAGTGTGTATCCCTGCGGGAGTGCGGGAGGCGTTAGGTGTTCTAGTGAGGCAAGGCGCATGAGGAGTTGCGGCAGGGCATTTTGGCTCATGCCGTGACCTCAACGGGGAAGCCCGCGCCCTCCAAACGAGTTTTAATCGCCTCTTCATTCGTGGTGTTGTCGTCGTAAGAGACCTCTATTGTCTTGGTCTCTACGGTTACATTGACACTCTCAACTCCTGCGAGCTTGCCTAGTGTTCGCTTGATGGAGTTAGCACATCCATCGCACTCTATCTCATTACTCTGTCCTGTCCACTGAATTGCCACGGTTCTAGTCTCCTCTCTGAATTGAATACAGGTTAGCCTCTCACTGCTTTGCGGACACCACTCCTCCAAGCGGGGAGGGTGTTTTGGGAAGGTGGCTCTATAGGGCGTTCACAAAACACGGGTACTCGCCCCAATAGACCGTTAACACAGTCTATTGTACCTTTTGGTGTTGGGAAATCGCCCACTGCGCCCGCGAAAGCAGTTTGGCATCGCTCTCATGGGCGATGATACTCTTCAAGGTCTCTACGGCGCGTGGGTCGGGAGGCTGACACCCCAACTGGTGTATTGCGACTCGCCGCACTTGAATACTACTATCCTCTAACGCGAGGCGGCTCAAATTGCCAACGATATCTACTTGCAATGGACACACTTTACACCCTTGACAGCTGAGTGCGTGTAGTGCCAAGCGTCTTACTGCGGTAATAGGGTCGTTTAAAAGAAGCAGAAGAGGCTCTACACAACGGCTGTCGGCGAGGTGATCCATTAAGTCGGCACAACCGCGACGCACGCGCCAGTTCTGATGAGCGGCTCCCTCTATCAAAAGCTCTATTACTGCTGTGCCCTGTTGGGCAAGACGCTCAAAAGCGTTGTGCCGCGTCTCCCAGCCCTGTGCGCCGAGGCACTCTACCAGTGCTACACTCTCTTCTACGCTTAATTTTACCGCTATGTTGCTACTCATCGCTCATCTTCTCCTCGCCTTAACGTAATTTAATTAGGAGCCGCTTGTGTTTTTATAGTAGCACAGGACTCCCCCCTGTTGTAAAGGCGGGGGCAGGGCTGTTTTTGCTGCTCTCTAGTAACACGAAAACTCCTCCCCTTAGTGGTGGGAAGAAGTTTTCGTGCGGATGTTATTGTCGATGCACCACGCACTTGAGCGAGGTATACCGAGTCTGTTTGCTAACGCAGGGTTACTCCCACTTTACGAGCGGGAGTTGCATGGGAAGCGTTGCATCAGGGTGGAAGGGTACAACACGCACGGATACACCCTGCATACCGCTCTCATGGCAATCTATCTCTCCTGCATAGTGATGAGTGCCGTTCTCGCTACTTTGCCATACTAGCGGCAGGATAGAGCCGTGCGTGATATTGTGGGCAACGTCGAGCGTTCCGTAGTAGGCTTGTACCGCAATATCGGAAGGGGATAGCCCGCCAAGTTGTATCTGCGCCGTGACTTGTAGGCGCATACCAACGTGGAGAGCCTCCTTCTGCCATATTGTGGGGGTCTCCACCTTTGTTACTCTCACCTCTCCCCAGCCCCTCTGTACTTTCTGCCGCCATTTCACCAGTTGTTGGGCACGTTCTGCTCTGTTTCCTGCCAGAGTAAGATAGTGTTCACTTGCAGGAAGATAGAACTTCTCTGCATACTCTGCGACCATGCGATGTGTGTTGAACACAGGGCAGAGTAACCTCATTGAGTTTTTGATGCGGTTGACCCATGCGTGCGGTACGCCATCGCGCCCTCTATCGTAGAAGAGGGGCACAATCTCTTTCTCTAGCAGGTCATAGAGAGCTAGAGATTCGACGTGGTCTTGGTATTCGGGGTCGGTATAGTCTTCGCCCCGCCCAATTGCCCAGCCCGCTTTGGGGTCGTAGCCTTCTGCCCACCAACCATCCAGAATAGAGCAGTTCAAGCCTCCGTTTGCCAGTACCTTCATCCCGGACGTACCAGATGCCTCCATAGGTCTGCGTGGGTTATTGAGCCATAGATCTACCCCTTGCACTAGATTTCGGGCAACGGAGATATCGTAATCTTCCAGAAAGACGATGCTATTTCGTACATCGCCCCTACGAGCGAGCTGTACTATCTGCTTAATCAGCTCTTTACCGCCGTCGTCACGTGGGTGGGACTTGCCTGCCAGCACAATCTGAACGGGGCGATTTGAGTCGTTTAGGAGGCGTACTAGCCTGTCTATATCGCGCATAAAAAGGGTCGCCCGTTTGTAAGTGGCGAAGCGGCGTGCAAAGCCGATGGTGAGTGCTTCGGGGTTGAAGATGTTCTGTACCTGCCGAATTTCAAACTCGCTCATTCCGCGCCGCTCATAGGACTGTCGTAGGCGGTTTCGGAGGTAGCTAACAAAATGCTCCCGATGCAGGCAGCGCACGCGCCATAGCTCCTCATCTGGTACCTCATCTATCTTCGCCCATGTTTTGGGGTCGGATATATCTGGCGACCATCGCCATCCTAGGTAGTAGTCGAAGAGAGCCGCCATTTCATGCGAGATATAGGAGCGGACATGGATGCCGTTGGTGACGTGGCTTACCGGGACTTCGTCTTCGGAAAGTCCGGGGAAGAGCGACTTTACCAATTTTCGGCTGACTTCCCCGTGTAGTTTGCTCACACCGTTACACTGGTTGGAGTTGTGCAGTGCGAGGATAGCCATGTTGAATTTTTCGTCACTATCGGTAGGGTTGACGCGCCCTAATGCTACAAACTCCTCGAATGAGATGCCTAATTTTCCAACGTAACCGCTGAAATACTGCCAAAGCAGGTCGGTGGGAAAGACATCAAAGCCAGCGGGGACGGGCGTATGTGTGGTGAAAAGGTTTCCTGCGGCGGTGGCTTCGCGGGCGGTATGGAAGTCTACACCTTGCACCTCCATCATAACACGCACACGCTCTAGTGATAGGAAAGCCGAGTGTCCTTCGTTCATGTGGCAGAGAGTAGGCTGAACGTTGAGGGCATTCAAGGCACGCATACCTCCAATGCCGAGTATCAGCTCCTGCCGAAGGCGCATTTCTACATCGCCCCCGTAGAGTTTGTCGGTAATGTTTTGATCTGCCGCGTTGTTTGGGGAGATATTGGTGTCGAGGAGATAGAGGGGAACGCGCCCCACCTGTACTTTCCATACTTGGGCGTAGACGGTTCTGCCCGGAAACTCTACCCCAACAACAAGGGGTTGCCCTTCACTGTTATTTACGACACTGATGGGCATATGATAGAAGTCGTTTTCGGGATAGTTCTCCTGTTGCCAGCCGTCGCCATTGAGTTGTTGCCGGAAATAGCCCTGCTGATAGAGTAAGCCGACTCCTACGAGTGGGATATTCAGGTCGCTCGCCGATTTCAGGTGGTCGCCTGCTAGAACTCCCAGTCCTCCTGAGTAGTTTGGTACGCACTCGGTCAGCCCGAACTCCATCGAAAAGTAGGCGACACGCACGCCTTTTGCTAGTGCGTCTGCATAGCGGCGTTGGAACCATGTGGTTGTGGAGTTTAGATACTCATCCAGTGAACGGAGGGCACGTTCTAAGCGTCGGAGGAAAGCCTCATCGCTCTCCAACTCTTTAAGCCGCTCTTGCGATAGTTGGGAGAGGAGGTGTACGGGATTGTGCCCACTCTGCTCCCAGAGGTTGCGGTCGATGTGTAGGAAGAGTTCAATAGCTTCGTGATTCCATGCCCAGCGTAGGTTATGGGCGAGCCGCTGAAGCCCTTCTAGCGCAGGCGGAATATAGGGAACCACATGGTAAGCATGTACGTTTGGCATGGTGATAGTATCCTTTATCTGTTTTCAGAACAGTGTTTTGTACGATTGGTATTCACAAACAAACCGTCCCCGCGCCAAAAAATCAGGCAGGGGACGGTGATAGAGCTAAAATTACGCATCCTCTTACCAGATAGCACAGGGCAAAACGCTCTCTGCAACACCGCAAGAGGTCATTATACACACTATTATACCTGCAATTTGGAGTTTAGACTCGGCTATAAGAACGCTAAAACTGAAAAGGCGAACTTCGTGCAGCACTAAGAAGTTATCCCATGCAACCCACCATCGCCACGCGAAGAGCGTGGCGGGGTAGGTTACGAAAATTCTGGATAAGGTAGGCTCGAACCACAAAGTCACTATCTAGAAATGAAGAGAAGTCATCAGCTGAAACGCCCAACCCTGTCGCCCCTGCGCGGGAGTTGCCCCGTTTCCCCAAGCCTGACTCAGTTCAGCAGTGAAATATTTCGAGAGAATCTGCTTTATTCCAATCGTATACAGTTGCGCTGTTCCCGCCTGCTTCGTAGTCACAAATGTACCAGAATACGGATCAAACATGGTTCCGCTCACCGTTCCAGAACTGGCTTCTAAACGCGCCAAAACCGTAGTGCGAGTCAGTTTTGGAGGGTGATAGAAGATGTCAAAATAGTAGCCTGAAGCATGAGCTTTGCTCGTGCGCCCAAAAAAGAGCTCACCCCTAGTCTGAATATGCGGTGCTGTCCAACGCCAATCCAAACCAAAAACTCGGTTCTGTCCCGTGCCAACCTGCTCTGTCTCTAAAAGCGTATTCAACCCCACAATCCAACTACCCTTATAAAACTGGACTCTTCCTACCAAATGGTTGAAGCGCATCGGAAGCGGCTCCCAACTTCGCGCACGAGCATCAATCAGTCCCACTTGATACTGTGTCGCCCCCGACCCTCCATGCCAGTCTACCCCTGTATCCAGTCGATTCAAAACTAGCCCTGAGCCTAAAGACAAACTTCGCATAAGGGGCTGGCGCGGAAAGCCGGAGTACCACAACTCCGACCAGTCACTATGCCCAAAAGCCGAACGGAAACGCCCCACGCGCCACTGCTGAGCGTCGCTTCCAATCTCCACAAAACTCTCATCGAGCAACTGCCGCCCCATGATTTCAAACTCTCCCACCACAAAACGAAGACGCGGTGAAACCCTGCCTTCAATAGAGGTCCAGTTCGCAATATCACGCACCCCCGCAGTGTGACCGTTGCCCTGCGCCAGCCAGTAGTTTTCTATGACACCAGTCAGTTTGAACTTCTCGCCTTGTGCGTTCGCAACTACCCCCAAGCCGAATAAAAAATAAGTGTAGATACATCCTAGTAGGTTTCGTTTCATCCCCGTTATCGCCTCCAAGTAGCCTGTTAAGCTGAAGTACTATGCCTAGATAAGCTTCC
>JAPLCR010000630.1 GCA_026392135.1 Armatimonadota bacterium | reverse complement strand
GAGCCTGTGTCCACGATAATGACCTCTCCTGCGAAGGCTTTGAGCGTAGCGAGGCAGTCACCCAATACCCGCTCTTCGTTCTTGACAATCATGCAGACGGAGATAAGCGGCGTAACGAGAGCGGTTGAGCGAGAGATGCGTAGCCCGCCCTTGCCCTGCGTCGTTTTACTGGGAGCGCGAACGGGGAGAGATTGAATGAGAGGCGGAGCGATAGATTCTTGTTTGCGCGGCGGGAGCGGCGGGCGGTCTCTCAGGGCGTGGAGGCGTTTGAGAACGATTTCGGCGGCATGGTTCCACGTCCACCTCTCCTGAACCCGCTTACAGGCGTTCTCTCCGCGCCGTTTCGCCTCCTCGCGGTTCTCGAAAACTTCCCGCATCTGACGAGCGAGGTCGCTTGGATTCACCTCGAACATCCACGTCTCGCCCACGCACTCCCACGTATCCACCCGATTGCCGCCCAGAGGGCGTTTCGCGGCGGGTAGCCTCCATCCCACGCTCTCATCTACGAAGTCATCGGTAGGACCGCCTGCGGGGACGATGACGGGAGTTCCGCACGCCATAGCCTCCAGCGCAGGGAGGCAGAACCCCTCCCCGCGATACGGTTGCACGACACAGCCCGCAGTGGCGTAGAGGGAGGCGATACGCTCCGGCGATAGGTCGTCTTCAGTGTAGACGATGGAGGGCAGGTTTTCATTGGAGAGGAGTTCCCGTATCTTTTCGCGATAGTTCATTCCCAGATAGAAGGTTCGGGTTCCCATGTCCTTAATGACGAGGCAGACGTTATCCTGTGGCGTGAAGGCGCTCAGATAGGCGGCGAGCAGGATGTCTATCCCCTTCCGCCAGAGCGTTCCGCCCACGAACAGGAACACAAAGGGCCTCCCGCGTTCGCGTGTTTGAGCGCGTAGCCGTTCGCCGCCCTCATCGTTCTCAATAGGGTAGGGCGGGAGTTGCGGATGGAAGGTCTGCGTATCCACTCCAAGGGGTACAAGAGCGAGACGCTCTTCCGGTACCCCCGCGTCGCGATAGAGCGAGCGGACATACTCGGAATAGCACCAGACCTCGCTCACCGTGTTGAGAATAGGGGGTATCCACGCTTTTGGGAGAGAGCCATACTCCCACGCCTGAATGAGAACGAAATGTCCTTCCGGCGGAGGAGGAGTCAGGTTCGGCGGGAAGGAGTGGCGAATGTGTACCTCGGCAGGGCGTGAAAGCGGAGCGTGGTGGCGTTCCGCGAGAGGCTGGAACTGAGGATACTCCTTCGCGGTGAGGAGGTCGGGTTGCGTGGGAAGAAGGGAGAGTTCGACCTGATTGGTCTTGAGGAGCGCGAGGCAGAGTTCGCGATTGACGTGCGCGAGGCTGTGCCACGTCAACTGCGCTCCCTCCCAACGCACCGCGATAGGGCGGGTTGGGTTGGAGACGGGCGCAGGGAGGCTCTTCGTTTTCGCTTCCTTCGCCTCTATCTCGTCCAACGCCTGTAACGCGAACTCCAGCATCTCGCGAGTGTTGCGAGGAACGCCTCTCTCTTTAGCCTGCAGGGTCTGCGCCTGAAAACGCTTCTCGAACAGTTTCGCCTGCTCCGTCCAGCGGTAGAGACCGAAGGCGCGAGTCGCGGTCTGCCACTGGTAGGCGCCTCCCGCAGCGAAGCGGTTGTTCGCCTCCGTGTCGGTGTAGGCGTTGTACTTCTCCAGATAGTGATGCAGGTCTCGGTAGGCGAGATGTATAAAGCGCTGATGGGGGTGTTGCGGGGTGAAGAGGCGCGTCTCTCCATCCACCTGCGCTCCGGCGTGAGGGCGCGGGTCGAACCAGAAGCGTCCGTTCTTGAAGAACCCCGTCGCCTTGTAGACGGAGCTGAGGAAGTCGAGCCAATGCCCCAGAAAGAGATTTCGGTAGGGAACGAGCAGGGCGGAGTAGCTGTCGCCCTCCTGTTCCAGAAGGGAGCGCAGAATCTCGCCTAGTCCCTGCGGAACCCGTTCGTCCGCGTCGATGTAGAGAACCCAGCGGAATCTCGCTTGTATGGCGGAGGCGTTTCGAGCGGAGTCGAAGTTCGGGATATGAGGGTGAGGGAGGATGCGGTCTGTGAACTGTCGGGCGATGGCGACGGTGTCGTCTTCGCTCTCCATGTCGCAGACGACTATCTCGTCCGTCCAGCCAAGCACGGTCGGAAGACACTCCCCGATGTTATGCGCCTCGTTGCGGGTGTGGACGATGACGGAGATACCAAAGGGAAAGGGCTTGTTAGCGTCGGCGATGAGGGCGCGAAGGGCTTTGGCGGGCTTCTGTCCCTTGAGAACGACGCAGAGATGCTCTTCGTTCTCGCCGAGGGGCAGGAACTCCTCGACTTTGAAGGGGGCGAGCGTCTCTCTCCACTGCTCCAGCGTGAGGAGGCGTTCCCCACGTGTGGCGCGTTCCGCAGGGAAACGGGCGGTAGGGACGCGAAAGGCGACCTGTTTGTTGAGCGTGACCTGACTGGCGAGTAGCGCGTGTATCTGAGGGACAGTATAACGGTGGAGCGCGTCTTTATGGACGAAGAGGTCGTGATGCGTCGCGCCTTTTGAGGCGGGGGCATTAAGGTCGGCGACATGGGCGGAGAGTTTGTTGGCGCGGCAGGTCTCTAGCAGACCCGCTATGTCGGTCTTCTCTAAAAAGAAGGGAAGAAGGATGTCTGTCAAGTTCACGGCGAAGTTGCCTTCCGTTTCAGTCTGTGATAGGAGAGTTCGTCAGTTGATACAGGGCTTCCTGCTTTTGCGACAGGTTATTTTAATGATTTACCTGACTTAACGTCTCTTGAAATCGAAAAGCACCGCACTTTTGTACCTGCTATCATAGCGTTTCTGACCGCACTCCACCAAATTCACAGGAGAGCCAATTCTAAACGCGGTTTGACATCTCAGGCAGTCCTCGCCGTCACATTTTTTGTCGAGTGAGGCTTTTTCCGATATTAACTAATATTACACCAAACAAGGCAATAGCTATTATCCAAAACATTTGTGCAATAGGATTGGCGACACCTGTGACACCATGGTACCGATTTACACTCCCGGAACCAACCAGTCGCTGCCAACCTACTGTGGGCGCCAAGATATTCCAAAGAATGCCGGGCGATCCCAGTATTATGAGTACGCCACCAACTGCTAGAACATACCTGCAAAGTTGCACTCTATTACATTTTGATAACAAGTACTGCATAGTCATCACCTAAGAGAAATTTAGAAAACGTTATTTGCGCGTGAGCCTCTTGATAATGAGATGGGTTATCGCCAGAGAAATGAACGTCTGAAGCATCTCCATGGAGCCATCCCAGTCTTTGCTCAAACGCCGATAGCGACCCAGCCAGACGAAGGCGCACTCCACCACTCAGCGACGCGGCAACAGCACAAAACCAGAGATGTCAGCGGTGCGTTTGACAATATCCAGCGTCCACTCGCACTCGTTCTGCCCCCACTGGATGAGTGTAAGCGTCTAATATTTGCCACCTTCTGTTTGTGCGTCGCGTTCCGTATACTGTAGACATCTCAACTCGGAGGTTCCCTACATGACTGCCAGAGAAGAATTGTCCCAGGAATGGCGCGAACGCCTCGAAGATTTCGCCCAGTCGGAAATGACCGTCCAAGCGTGGTGCGACTTCAACCGCGTTTCCCTCCATCAGTATTACTATTGGCGCAGACGTCTCAAGGCGTCCGAAACCAACCATGCGACCAACGGGAGCTGGATGTCGGTCTCGGTCGTGGATACGCCTCCCATCCCGACAACCCCGAACCGCGTCACCCTGCGTATCGCCGGAGCCGAAATCGAAGTGACGCCAGATTTCGACCCGAGACTGCTTCGCGCCGTCGTGCAGGCGCTGGCGGTGGAGCCATGCTGAGCCAAAATGACCCCGCCCGCGTCTATCTCGCCTGCGGAAGCACCGATATGAGAAAGTCCATCGACGGTCTCGCAGCTATCGTCACTCAGGTCTTCGAGCGCGACCTCTTCAGCGACAGCCTCTTCGTCTTCTGCAATCGCGTACGAGACAAACTCAAAATCCTCAGATGGGACCACAACGGCTTCTGGCTCTACTACCGACGCCTTGAGCGCGGACGCTTCCGCTGGCCCGACCAACCCGCCGACCAGAGCCTTGCCATTACACGACGTCAACTCCAGTGGCTCCTCGACGGCTTGAGCCTGGAGCAGCGTCAGGCGCATCCGCCCGTCACCGCCCGTATAACTGGCTAAAAAAATGTCTCTCCTGCACTGGAAAGCGATGCAATCTAATCGAGCCATAGGGTATAATAGAGCCAGAGAATATGGCTGAACTCGATACAAAAATCCATCACGGCGCGACGCCGACCAACCGCGAACTGGTGCAGGAGAACGCCCAACTTAAAGCCGAGAACCAGTGGCTCAAAGAGCAGTTGGGTCTGGCGAAGCATCGCCTCTTCGCGCCCTCCAGCGAGAAATCGCCCACGGGACAGGAGGCGCTACTCTTCAACGAGGCGGAAGCCGTCGCCGCTCCCGAAGCGCCAGAACCGGTTCACGAGACCCTTACCTACACCCGTCGAAAAGTAGCCGGACAGCGTGAACTCAACCTGTCGGGTCTGCCCGTCGAAGAGATTGAGTATCGCCTCTCCGAAGAGGAGCGGGTCTGCCCCGCCTGTCAGGGATCTCTCCACGAGATGGGAGCCGATGTCCGCACCGAAATCAAGGTCGTTCCCGCCACCGTTACGGTAGTCAAGCATATCCGCTCCAAGTATGCCTGCCGTCACTGCCAGAACCACGAAATCAAGACGCCCATCCTGACGGCTCCCATGCCCGTCACGGCTTTCCCCAACAGCCTCGCCTCTCCCTCCGCGGTCGCTCACATCCTGTGCCAGAAGTTTGTGGAGGGCTCCCCCCTCTACCGCCAGCAAGCGGCGTTGCAGAGACTGGGTTTTGAACTCTCCCGCCAGACCATGGCGAACTGGACGCTCGCTGGAGCGGGTTGGCTGGACAAACTCTACGCCCGCCTAAGCGTACGCCTGCGACAGCGCGATATCGCTCATGCCGACGAAACCACGCTTCAAGTACTCAAAGAGGAGGGGCGAGCGGCGCAGACCGGATCGTATATGTGGCTCTACCGCTCCGGACGCGACGGTCCCCCCATCGTTTTGTTCGAGTATCAACCGACCCGCTCCGCACAGCATCCGCGCCAGTTCCTCAAAGGATTTTCCGGCTACCTGCATTATGGACGGCTATGTCGGCTATGAAGGTCTGCCCGATATCCTCCTTGCGGGCTGTTGGGCGCATGCCCGGCGCAAGTTCGTCGAGGCGGTCAATCTCCTGCCTGCCGCCGTGCGCACGAAGGGGGGCGCGCCTTCCCACGCCGGACTCGCCTTCTGCGACGCGCTTTTTAAGATAGAGCGCGACCTGCACGACCTTACGCCCGAGGAGCGCTTCGAGGCGCGTCAGCGACGCAGTAAACCGGTGTTGGAGAAGTTTTGGGTCTGGCTCGAGGACATGGAGGGCAAAACGTTGCCCAAGTCGGCTCTGGGGACGGCGACGACCTACTGCCGGAACCAGTGGACCAAACTCAACACTTTCCTCCTCGACGGTCGTCTGGAACTCGACAACAACCGTGCGGAGCGTTCGATAAAGCCGTTTGTGATAGGGCGCAAGAACTGGCTCTTCTCCAACACTCCGGGCGGCGCGCGTTCCAGCGCCGTGATCTACAGTCTGGTGGAGACCGCCAAAGAGAACGGGCTCAATCCGCTCCCCTACCTGACCTATCTGTTCGAGCGGTTGCCCAACATCAATCTCAAAGACACGGAAGCGCTGGACAGGTTGTTGCCCTGGGACGATGCCATTCAGGAGCGGTTCCACATCCCCCAAAAGTCCAGTCCCAAACCCTGATTTCCCTCAACATTCTTCCTCTTATACCACCTTTTGGCACACTGCCGTAAGGTGGGAGCTATTTGACGCTTACGCATAAACGACTGTTCCCATGAGACACGCTCCTTCTAACTTCTTAGGCACTCGATTGCGCTAGAAGATACACTCGCTACTCAAAGATCGCACGGATGTAGGTCGTGCGTCCCTTGAAAACGCCCTGCCAGATGAAGTGCGGTATCGCTACCTACCCGCTACAGGGCAACAAGCAACTGTTAATTGCAGTATAGCGAGATTCGCAGGTAACGTCAATGGGTAGTATTAAAATTATTACGATTTTTCATACGCCCTCTCCGAACATACTGGCGGAGGTTCTGCACAAGCGCGTGAAGAACAGCAGGGCGGGGGAGGTTTTCCTGAGTACGCGCCCCAGTTTAAGGGCGTGGTTCGAGAGAGTTGAGAGGGGAAGACAGGGAGTGTTGGCGAACATGAGTTACTTTGAGGGCTTATTAACTTGGATAACGATAGGTTGTGAGACAATATCATCAGTCCATAGTGGCGCAATCGTGTTAGGGATTACTACGCCTGGAAACTTGGTATTACCCGAAATAGTAGCAACTATCTTGTACTTTCCGGGTTTGGCAAGTCGTACGGAATAACGCTCTATCTGTTTGGTAGCCCCCCAGTACTCCCCCGGTTCGAGACGAACTAAAGGTAACTCCTTCAATCGCAATATACCATCAATATGGCGCTCAGAACCTGGAAATTCAACAGCCTTATCATTCATGTCCGAAACTCGAACAAAAAAAGTGACCTTGTTTATTACCATTTGTGAAAGAGCGATAGGCTTTTGGGAAGTATTTTCGATTTTCCAGCCTATACGCAAAGAGGCATCCGTAAAAT
>JAPLCR010000284.1 GCA_026392135.1 Armatimonadota bacterium | reverse complement strand
CGAGGGAGCCTGTCTGAAAGGTTTGTAGATCGGACATTCCGCTTTTTGGAACCCAAAACAGGGGAGAAATCCGGTAAAATGGTCGCCTTAGTTCCCCTTCGCCCAGTATTGGGAGAAGGGGTTAGAGGTTGAGGGCTACTTACTGCGTAAGGTGAGATCCTAACACTTATCTGGCTTCGTTGTAGGACTGCCGCACCCCCTCTGCCATACGCTCCCACGTATACTGTTTTGCGTGTTCGCGCCCTTTCGCGGAGAGTGCGGCGCGAAGCCCCTCTGATTGAAGTACCCGCGCAAGCCCTTCTGACCATGCCTCCACACTTCGCCCCTCGAATCGGAGCGCGGCATCCCCTGCAACCTCAGACATAGGAGGAGCTTCTGAGACGACAACTGGTGCGCCCGAAGCCATTGCCTCTATCACAGGTAGCCCAAAGCCCTCAAAAAGAGCAGGGTGCGCGAATAGGTCACAAGCACGCATCAGAAGCGGTACATCCCTATCCTCCACATATCCCGTCAATACAAGAGCCTCCTCTTCCGCCCCGCTTCGCGCCCAAGCCTCTCTCAGTGCTTCGCTCTGCGCCCCCCACCCTATTTTCCCCGTCAATACAAGTTGGTGGGGCAAGTTATACTTGATTTTTGCCCGCCCAAAAGCCTCTGCAAGGAGAGGCAAGTTTTTGCGAGGCTGTAGTACCCCAACTGCTAGCACAAAGGGGTTCGTTACTCCTAGCCTCTCCGCAACAACCCGCTTCGCGTTTTCTCGGAGTGCTTCAGGAGATAGCAGAGCCTCTTCAGATGACAAAATGAACTCTTCTGATACGCCTAGCGGAGTCGCAATCACTTTTTCAGGAGAGAGGTTGTAAGCCTTGAGTATCTGTTGTCGAGAAGTTTCTGAGACGGTGAGGACTCGGTCAGCTCGGCGCATGGAAGGCGGAACGGTGAAATTCATAAGGAGCCGGTCTTTGCGCTCAAACCACTCAGGGTGTAGCCGGAAAGAGATGTCGTGAACCGTCGTTACAAGGGGGTAAGGGCATAGAGTGCGGGGGGGAACGGTGTATTGAACATGAACCACGTCGGGCTGAAGTACGCGAAGAGCCATTGGAAACGTCCAGAAAAGCCACAGCCTATCGCTCTTCGCGGGTAGGTAGTGTACAAACAAATTGGGGGCAAAAGGTAGCTCACCTTCAGGTAATGGCAGCCGCGTATAGACATGATACTCGCTCTCTGCATCCAGTTTCAGGAGAGCGCGAAGCAGATTACGCCAGTATGTTCTATCTCCTGTAAAGCGTCCGGTCAGTGTCCGTCCATCTATCGCGATACGCAGGCTGCTAGGCAAAGAGAGCCTCCAAAGCGTTGTCGCGGGCACTCTTGTACTGCTCGTTGTAGAGGTTTTGATAGACACCGGGCTTCGCGACAAGTTCTGCGTGCGTTCCTATATCTACGATACGCCCTCCCTCTACGACGATAATTCTGTCGGCACTCATAATGGTTGACAAGCGGTGTGCTATAACAAAGCTGGTGCGCCCTTTTAAGAGGCGCTCCAGCGCGGCTTGCACGTTCGCCTCTGTCTTGCTATCTAGTGCGGAGGTGGCATCGTCGAGAATGAGGATACGCGGGTCGGTGAGTGTAGCACGAGCGATACTCATACGTTGCTTCTGCCCCACCGATAACTTGATACCGTCCTCCCCAATTTTCGTGTCGTAGCCCTGCGGTAGGTTTAGAATAAACTCATGGAGGTCGGCGTTTTTCGCAGCTTGCAGCACCTCAACGTCCGTCGCATCCTTGCGCCCATACTTGATATTCTCGCGTAGTGTCACAGAAAAAAGCAGGCTCTCCTGACTCACAATTCCAATCTGCCGTCGTATGGATTCGAGGCGTATCTGCTCCAACTCCACACCGTCAATCAGTATAGTTCCCTCCTGCACGTCGTAAAAACGAGCTATAAGGTTCACAAGAGTCGTCTTACCTGCACCGGAGGGACCTACCACTGCTATCATCTCGCCAGAGTTCACCTTGAGATTTATATTTTCTAGTACAGGATGCTCTTTATCATAACCAAACCTCACTCCGCGAAACTCTACCGCCCCTTTCATCTCGCGCACCTGCACTGCGTTCGGAGCATCCACGATTTCAGGGCGCGTGTCCAGCGTCTCAAACACGCGCTCCACCGCTGCCCCTGCCCACTGTAAAGTAACATTGAAATCTACCAGTCGCACCGCAGGGTCGTAGAGGGAGGCAATCCACCCATTGAAAGCAAGAAGCTCCCCTATCCGCAGTTGCCGCCCCAAAATGAGCGTGCCCCCGTACCAGAGTACCAAACCAGTTCCAATGGCGCGAATAACCTGCGCGATGGAGCCTAGCTTGCGGTTCAACTTCATCTGAGTCATTCCCAGAGTAAAGTTGTCTCTGATGGTCTGCATAACGTGTTCGGTCTCATACTCCTCTCTTGCAAACGCTTTCACGACCATAATGCCAACTAACTTCTCCCATAAAAGCCCTAACATAGCATCCCAACGCTCCCGCAACTGCTCTCCAATAGGGCGAATATGTTTGATGAAAAGTTTGTAGTTGAGAATATAGAAGGGTATCACACAGACAGCCGCGAGCGCAAGCTTCCACTGCATCCAGAAGAGAACGAAGAGTAGCACCATCACGGTAAAGAGGTCGGCGAGAAACGTGATAAACCCACCAGAGACCATATACTGAATGGTGTCTATGTCCCCTGTAAGCCTCGCCATGATTTTACCGGTCTGGCGGGTGTCGTAGTAAGAGAGGGAGAGGCGGTTCAGGTGGCGATAGGACTGAAAGCGTAGGTCGAAAACAACGCGCTGACCAAGCCACCCGATGAGATAGTTTAGTGCAAAGGAGAGGATACCGCGAAACACGTAGAGAGCGATAACCCCCCAGAAAATGACGTTGAGTTGGCGCAGTTGGCGATGAGGAAGCACATCATCAATCGCATACTGCACAATGCGGGGCATGGCAACGGGCGTTATGGTAATACATAACAGAAGAAATACCGTTAGCGCAACGCGCTCTCGGTAGGGTTTGAGATAGCCTAGTAGTCGTCCAAATTGCCCCATAATAAAACGCCCTGTTTCTCTTGTTTACGCCGCAGAGACAGCCCGTTGTTGTGCCTGCTCGTCCAAAGCAACCTTGAACTGTTGTGTATATAGTCCTGCGTAGACTCCGCCCTGCTCAAGCAGTTCTGCGTGGCTTCCCTGCTCCTGAATATTGCCTTTTTCCATTACCACAATCTTGTCGGCTTTTACGATGGTGGAAAGACGGTGCGCGATAACAAAGCAAGTACGCCCTGCCATCAGTCTATCCAGTGCCTCCTGAATGAGTGCCTCTGTCTCCGAATCGAGTGAGGAGGTTGCTTCATCCAGAATCAGGATACGCGGGTCGGCAAGCAGGGCGCGGGCAATAGCGACACGCTGTTTTTCACCGCCGGAGAGTTTGGTGCCGTCCTCTCCGATTTTGGTATCGTAGCCTTTGGGGAGTGCTTCGATAACGTGGTGTATGTTCGCCGCCTTAGCCGCCTCTGCTATCTCATCGTCTGTCGCATCGAGTTTGCCGTAGCGGATATTTTCGCGAAGCGTCGTGTTGAAGAGTATGGTCTCCTGAATCACCACACCCACCTGCTGCCGGAGAGTTTGGAGGGTCACGTCGCGTAGGTCGTAGCCATCAATGGTGATTTTGCCCTTTGTCACATCGTAGTGGCGTTGTAGAAGATTGACGAGGGTGGTCTTACCAGAACCAGACTGCCCCACAAAAGCGACCATCTGCCCTGCCATCGCCTCAAGGTTCACGCCTTTTATGACGGGTTGTCCGGGTTCGTACTCAAACCAGATGTTGTCATAATGAACATTGCCTTGAATGGTTGGCATAGTAACGGCGTTCGGTGCGTCGTTGACGTTCGGCTTCGTATCCAGTGTTTTAAAGATACGCCATAGAGCGGCGTTTGCACGGGCTATTTGGTCGTTTATCTGTATCAAACGAAGCGTAGGACCGTACAGGTAGCCGCTGATATAGCCGTAAAACGCCATGAGTGCCCCTGCCGTCATGTACCCCATTATCACCTGTCGTCCGCCGTACCAGATAAGAAGAGCGGTTCCCACTGCCCCAATAAGCTCCGCAATCGTCCAAAGACCTGTACTCATTGCCCCAATGCGGACATTCAAATCCATAATGCCCCGCGTCTCACCTATGAACTGACGTACTTCAAACCGCTCTTTGGCGTAGGACTTCACCACCTGTACACCCGCAAGCTTCTCTTGTAGGTCACCATACATCATGTCGCGCTGTTCACGCATTTCGTGATGGGTAAACTTGATTTTCCCGATGAAGGCAAGATAGTTCAGAATGTAGATGGGATAGACGATGAGGCTGACGAGCGCAAGTTGCCAGTTTTGTGAGAAGAGGTAGAGTAGGACTGCGATAAGTGTAACGCTGTCCTGGACAATGGTGACGAAACTACCGCCTATAAGTTGGTCTAATGCTGCAACATCATTCGTAATGTTCGACATCAGTTTCCCCGTTTGGCTCTTCTCGAAAAAGCCAAGCGAAAGAGACTGCATGTGGGCATAAAGTTTGCGCCGCATATCTAGTTTGAAGCGTTGCCCTAAAAAGGTGAGGCAGAGAGAGAGGTAGAAACCGACAATGGCACTCACAAGTGCCACACCCACCACAATACCGAAGACGGCAGGTAGGTTGACCGGCTCTCGCGCCTGCAATGCCGTGTTGGAAAGATGGTCAGTAAGATACTGCACCACCTTTGGGAACGGGAGGCTGAGAGCGGCGTTGATGAGGGTGAGGATAGCGACAAGAACCATAATACGCCAATAGGCGCGAAGTTCTTTGACAAAACGAAGCAAATTTTGCATGGCGTTGGTTCCAGGGGTAGCCGATGAGACTACCTGTAATCCTTCGACGCTTCAGCAGAAACCCAAAAGCCTCTGCACGCTGATTGAGGGGCGCACCTAAAGTACAGAGTTAGCACCCCTGAGTGTAAAATTACCTATATATAGATTCTACCACGCTTTTCTTAACAAATCCCCTTTTTGAAATTTTGTAAGAGTTCAGGG
>JAPLCR010000119.1 GCA_026392135.1 Armatimonadota bacterium | reverse complement strand
CCTCAATCGGAGGTGCCATAGTCTACTCTAATTATGCCCTTGTTTCGGCTTGTTGTCAATAGTAGGCGATATACCCTTCAGTGACACCTCACTAAAGGCTTCTTCCCTTCTATACGGAGAGTTAAACAAATAACGATACCCGATGGGTAAAAGTTTTTTGGAAATTTTTAACTTGCAAATTCCAAAAAAAAATTGGATACTATCGGTACACTATGCCGAAATTTTGTGAGCCAGTGAAGGAGGTTACTTTTCGCAATGATACTCGTTATTGATAACTACGATAGTTTTACCTACAACCTTGTCCAGTACTTAGGTGAACTCGGCGGAGAGCCTGTCGTCTATCGGAACGACAAAATTTCGTTAGAACAGATTACCGCCCTTAATCCAGAGCGAATTCTTCTCTCACCGGGTCCTTGCACACCAAAAGAGGCAGGAATCTGCGTGCCGCTTATCCAACGATTTGCTGGAACCATTCCCATCTTCGGTGTCTGTTTGGGGCATCAGAGTATCGGTTACGCTTTCGGAGCAGACGTTGTTCGGAACTACCGCATTATGCACGGCAAAACGTCGCTCATACATCACGAATCGAAAGGGGTACTCGCGGGGCTTTCCAACCCTTTTGAGGCGACGCGCTACCACTCGCTTGTGATTAAACCGGAGACTCTACCCGACTGTTTTGAGGTGACAGCGCGAACGGATGAGGGCGAAATAATGGGAGTGCGCCACAAGCAGTATGCTATTGAGGGAGTACAATTTCACCCTGAATCGGCTCTCACACTCTCAGGTAAAGCCCTTCTCGCCAACTTCGTACAAAAATAAGGAGTGCCGTTGAGAACAAAAGCTCGTATTCGCTACAAAAAGCATAAGCGCATTCACCGCCAAGCCGGACAGCGCATCATTGAGACGATGAGTGCAGACCAGCGCAGGATTATCCGCCTCGCATGGGAGCAGTATGGAGTAGGCGAGATTGCGCGTGAGCTAGCTCTTCCCGATGAGTATGTTTGGCACTTCATGCTGGGTCTAGTGCAACGCCTCACACACGATGGGCTTATCCCCTCCCCCAACTGGAATAATGTATTAAAGTGGGCAGATGATGAGGGGATTATGCTTCCTAATGCCTGATACCAACGCCATCTCTACGCCTACAAGGCGGGTCGTTGCCCTTGATGTCTTTCGAGGATTCGCGGCTCTGGCGGCGGTGGGAATACATCTGTTACAACTCCCGCTAAACGATAGTAAACCCTACAGCCCCTTCTGGATGCTGTGTGCCGTAGTGAATAGGGGGCTTCTGTTCGCAGTTCCCGCTTTTATTCTGCTGACCACGATTCTTCTTACCCGCAAACTCCTCAAAGACTACGCCCTCAAAACCTACTACCAGAAACGTATACAGACTGCCCTCTACCCCTACCTGCTATGGAGTGTTCTTCACGCTTTTCTTGCGCGAAAGATGGAGAAAGGCTTTACATGGCACGACGCACTAGTGCGTATTAGCATAGGAAAGTCGTACTACCATCTCTATTTTTTGGGGGTGATTCTCCAACTCTACCTGATACTACCTTTTCTGGTTCCCCTGTTCCGCAAGCGTCCGCCGATATCAGCGGTACTACCGCTAGCGATCGGACTAACACTTGGGTTTTACGCGCTGAACCGCTATGTAATTGACTACCCCTATCCGGGTAGTATTCTCTACTGGTATACCGCAAGCGTGGTTTTGGGGATGTGGCTGGGGAGTCAATCAGAGAACCTTGAGGCGATACTACGCCGCTGGATTCCGGTTTCGGGGATAGTGTCTCTGCTCTCTGCGTGTTTCTACCTGCCTCTGGCTATGAACGACCTTGCACACCTCAAGGTGAACACCTTCTCCTTTCAAATAGGAGAGTGGACATATACAAACAGCACAACCCTCTTTCTTTTGGGGTTTGCAGTGCGTGTGCGCCTACCAGAACGCCTTAACACGTGCCTACTCTATGTCGGCTCTATCTCCATGCAGATGTACCTCCTGCACCGTTTCCCGCTATGGGCAGTGGACAGGCTCAATTTCGCCAATCCAAACCTGCATACCGTACTTACGCTGCTTGCCGCAGGCGTTCTTGCTCTGGTGCCTCCGCTTATTATATCCCGACTGACAGTGAAGACGAAACTCTCGGCGATACTCTTCGGGCGATAGAGCTGTACGAGGAATACTTCAGGCGGATTGCCTACATTGCCAATCACCCACCTCCTTCAATTCACTCCTTCTGCCGTAACGAAAAAATAAAGCCCCCTCTCCTTTGTGGAGAGGGGGCTTTGGGTTGTTAGCCGCGTTCTAGCGTTGGTTATTGGTTCCGATATACAGGCTCGGAGCCAGTGCCTGATAGAACAGGTCGGTAGTGCGTCCGCGAGTGCTTGACCAGAAGACCCAGAGTTTGTCTTGGATCGGGTCTTTGAAGGCAGAGATCTGCCCTTCATTGACGGCGGTATCCGAAGGCATAACTACCTCTGGTGAGGTCTCGTAAACGGTGAACGCGAGCGTCGGCGTTTGCGGGTTCGCAGGGTCAGCATAGGTTTGAGCTGAAGTGCTAATCTCATCACCCCATGTAATACGATAGGTGAGTGCTTGGCTTAGTCCGCCTATGTTACCGTTGCTAGCTGGGTTATACCGTACCGTTATTAGTCGCCCCTCATCTACCTCGGTGAAGTAGATACGTCCACGTACCCAGTCTACTTCATAAGGTCCTACATTCCCGCTTACCAGAACAGAACGTAGCTGTTGCGCCCCATTTGCGTCAGGAGCCGTGAGTGCTACCGGTCGCGGTAGGCGCACCATCAAGCGCATCGCCTTATAGTAGATGGTTGAGCGTACTGCGCCTTGCGGGTCTGTCTTGCGATAGAGTACCCACATTCTATCTACGGAGGGCGCAACCGCCCCGCTGTATGCCGTACCGTTCGCATTACGCACAACGATAGGTGCCGTG
>JAPLCR010000499.1 GCA_026392135.1 Armatimonadota bacterium | reverse complement strand
AAAATGGCAAGTCCTGCCCCCAATACCAACAGGTGCTTGAGGATACGCGGCTCGATGTTGGGAAGTCCTGCTAGCGATTCCATTGCGCGGGTGACGGAGTGGACAGCGACAACAACGATGGTGGAGGCGAGGAGTGTGATGAGTAGGAAATTATTCAGGTACTCCAAGAAAGGGACATTAAAGACGTAGAAGCCCACGTCTCTATGGAAAACAGGGTCGATAACGTTGAAGGGCGTTACATTTTGGTAAGCGAGAAAGTTTACCCACTCGTTTGACATCACACTCCTCGCCTCCACCATCGTTGTTGTCGCTGTCCACTCCGTCACCCGCGCAATGGAATCGCTAGCAGGACTTCCCAACATCGAGCCGCGTATCCTCAAGCACCTGTTGGTATTGGGGGCAGGACTTGCCATTTTCCGAGCAAGCAGAACATTTCCGTAGAGCAGGGCAAAAGCGATACCACCCATTCCAAAAAAGAGGAGCGACTTTGCGATAATTTGGCGCGTGAAGACACTGGTATAGCCTACCTCATGGAACCAGAGGCTATCTATGTAGAGCGGTACGCCGTTGTGGAAGAGGAGGAAACAGGCAAAGAATAGCCCTCCAAAAAGAGTAAGCCGCCTCCATGGAATGTTATAGGGTTCCGGTTCGTTGAGGTCTATTATCTCTATAATGGGTTCATCTGGCATGGTTTCTTACTCCTTATCGCCCATGTTTTGAGCGCAGTCTCTCTTGGTATCCAGTATATCACACCGCAAGCAAAGCGTCAAATAGGGAGGCACTATTCGTTGCTTGCCATCACTGCGAAAGGTACGCGAGTGCCTACTTCCATGGCAGCCGTTCCGTTTCAGCGAGGACTTTTATAAAAAGGGGGCGTTCGCAGGATAGTTCGCATTCGTGCTATAATTGAGAATAGAGGTGTCGTACCATTTTTCACGTTGTTTTGGAGAGAAAGAGGTCTCAATTTCATGTGGATATTCGGCGGAAACAGACGCCGACAGTTCGAGCAGATGACTCGTCCGCTACTGAAGCCGCTCTACCAGACCGCTCTGCGCCTCACGCGCCAGACAGAGTGGGCAGAGGACTTGACGCAGGACACGCTCATACGGGCATACGAACGCTTTCATCTTTTTACGCCGGGAACCAATTTTCGCGCCTGGCTGTTTACGATATTGACTCATATCTATCTGAATGACTGTGAGCGTGCGCGGCGGCGTCCCTCTCTCGTCTCGCTTCACAACTCGGGCGATAGTGCAGAAGAGTGGGATTTTCCTTCTCAAAGTCTATTAGATGATCCGCAAGCCGCTCTGTTGACCAACCTCTTACCGGAACATCTGCAAGAGGCACTCGATTCGTTGCCGGAAGAGTTTCGCATCACCGTTATTCTTGTAGATATAGAGGATATGAACTATCAGGAGGTCGCGACAGCACTTGGGGTACCTGTTGGGACGGTGCGTTCGCGGCTTTCACGGGGGCGCGGAATACTCCGCAAGCTTCTTTCGAAGATAGTTAGTTTAATGTTAGTATAGACTTTTGATAACTACTCAGCCCTCACCCTGCCCTGTGGGCATCCCTCTCCCGATTCGAGAGAAGGACTTGTAACGAAAGATAATTTGGCACTCTCCATGAGAGGGACCTGAGTAGTATAGACTTTTGATACCTGTTACCTACTAC
Source organism: Armatimonadota bacterium (assembly GCA_026392135.1). Taxonomy (GTDB): domain Bacteria; phylum Armatimonadota; class Chthonomonadetes; order Chthonomonadales; family Chthonomonadaceae; genus CAIJLM01. The sequence continues at coordinate 650 of JAPLCR010000499.1, read as the reverse complement.
GCGCTAAAAGGAAACTGCTTTTATGCCCTCTTGTCAGGACATTCGCGAATATCTGCCCTTCTATGCAGATGACGAGATACCTGCCGAAGTGCGCCCCGCTGTGGAGGCGCATCTTGCGGAGTGCTTGGCGTGCCAGAAGGAGGCGGACTCCTACCGCAAGCTCCGCAACGACCTCCGCGACTTCAAACACTCACAGTCGAACCGTGCGCCCTCTCCTACTGTCTGGAGCGGAGCGGTAGCGGGATGGAATCGATACGAGCAGGGACGCAGACGCGCCGCGCAGGTTCGCTTTGCGGCTGTAGGGTTTAGCCTCTGCCTCCTAATGTTTGGAGGGGCGTGGGCTTGGTACTTCGCACCGAACGATTTCCCTCTGTCCGCCGTTCTTACCGACTATCAGAAGATAGTAGAGGCAGGTTCTCATCCCCAGCTGGAAACCCCCGATGCAGACCGCGCCGCGCAGTGGCTACGTACAGAGACAGGTGCAGATGTGGCTCCTATCAACCTTTCCCTGTTGGGTGGGCAGTTGGAGGGGGCTTCGGTACTCTCGCAGGGGCGATTGAGGGTCGGGCGACTGACTTACCGCACTTCGGCAGGGCTTCTCGCAATCTACCTAGCCCCTCGTCAAGGGCAGTTTGGAAACACCCCCTCGT
>JAPLCR010000492.1 GCA_026392135.1 Armatimonadota bacterium | reverse complement strand
ACTGAACAGGAGGCGTTCGCCGCACGTACTATTGCAGAAAGAGGCGTACAACTCATTGGGACGGCGCACGGTAATACTCTTGATAACTTAATGATGAACCCCACCCTCTCCGACCTTGTAGGAGGTATCCACGCTGTTACGCTCTCAGACGACGAGGCGAAGCGGCGAGGAACGCAGAAAACAGTGCTTGAGCGTAAAGCACCCCCGACCTTCAATGTGGTCGTGGAGATTATTGAGGTAGATAAACTCGCTATTCACCACAATGTCGAAAAGACCGTAGACCGCTTACTGCGCGGGATGAAGGCACTTCCTGAAATCCGCGTTCTCACGGAACAGGGTGAAATCGAAATTGTCCAACACGGTGATGGTGGAGGCGCACCTCTCATTCGCGAAATACTAGACGAAAATGTCGTCGTTAGGAGCGGCAAAACCGAACGAATACGCCAGTCCGCACAGAACAGTGAAGAGTCTCCTCGAAGCCTCGGCACTCCGTTGAGAGAAACCAGCGAATCCAGACCGACAATTCGCCCCACAGGGCAGAAATCACTTCCGCCCGTAGTGCGTATCTTCCCTTACGGAGTGAGCCGCAGTCGCCTTGACCGCGCCATTATGGAGCATCATGTTAATGCCTATGTCGCCCGTGATTTGGGAGAAGCAGATGTGGTACTTGCCCTAAAGACGACCTATCAGCGCGAGCCAACGAAAATACGCGAGGCAGGCAAAAAACACACTCCGGTCTACATTATCCGTAGCAATACCTTCGCACAGATAGCCGACAGCGTGCGCGATATCTTCGGTCTCAAAGTGGAAGCGGGATCGGTAGAGACTATAGAGCAGTCTCTACAGGAGACGCAAGACGCAATTGAGCAGGTACGAATTTCACATACCGCGCATGAGCTGACACCTACCGATTCCTACACGCGCCGACTTCAGCATCAACTGATTGAACGCTCAGAGCTGTATAGCGAAAGCGTGGGTATTGAGCCGTATCGCCGTGTGCGTATCTTACCTATGGGGGCTTCTATATGAGTGACCTCTTCTCAAAAGAGGACACACGCCCCAAAAGCGAACGCCTTGCAGAGTTGGCGGAACAGGCGAAATCCTGTTCCGCCTGTTCGCTCTTCCATACACGTGCAAACGTCGTCTTCGGTGTAGGAAACCCCGAAGCACCACTCGTACTGATTGGTGAAGGACCTGGGCAGAACGAAGACTCAACTGGTCTCCCATTTGTTGGGCGTTCCGGTCTCTTTCTCGACGAGTGCCTAAAGGCGTGCGGCATCACGCGGAAGCATATCTATATCTGCAACGTGATTCGGTGCCGAGCGTGTGCCTATGAAGCAGGTCGTCTAAAAAACCGCCCCCCTACCGCTGAAGAGGTGAAATCCTGTCAACCTTGGCTCGAGCAGACCCTGCAAACTATTCAGCCACACGTAATTCTCTGCCTCGGATCCCCTTCGGCAAACGCGATAATCCACCAAAACTTCCGTATCACACAAGAACGCGGGCAGTGGTATGCTTCCAAATACGCACCTCACGCTATGGCTTCGTGGCACCCAGCCTACATTCTACGCCTTGAGGGAGATGCCCACGCTACAGCAAAACAGCAACTCATCAATGATATTGAGGCGGCACGAAAGCAGGTAATTCTAGCGCGTAAACAGACCCCCAAACTGTCTCTATTCTAGGTTTACTACGAGCACCCCAGGACGCAAACCTCCTTCTTACTCCCGACTAAATCTGCCTCTTTGCCAGAGGGAACACTTCCGTCTGTCTCAAGTGCGACTTCGCGCTCTGGTGACATTTGCAGTACCGCATTCGCTTCTGAATACCGACCACATGCCCCTGGCTGCTTCAACCCAGAGTGTGAGGTCGTATCGCATAGCCTGAACAGTTACGATAAAAGATAGACAATGCCCTCATATCAAGCAGGGATTTCCGCTCGTTATGCCCAATCTTGAAGGAACAGTTGGCGACGGTATCAGGAGGGCAGGGAAATGCGGAAACTCATCCTAATAGTGGTGTCTCTTATTGTGGCGGCGAAGGCACAGGCGCAGAAGCCGAATCTCGTCGCGCAGATGGAAGAGCTAATCAGTAAACGTTGCGTAACGTGCCACAACGCCGAAAAGAGGAGCGGAGGGCTAGACCTCTCTCAAAAGGCGAGCGCGTTCGCACATCAGGGCGCGGTCATGCCGAATAGCCCAGAAAAAAGCCAAGTCTACTTACGGGTGGCGAACGGAACCATGCCCCCAAACGGCAAACTCTCCCCACAAGAGACCTCCCTCGTAAAAGCTTGGATTAGCACAGGAGCCGTCTATCCTGAGGGAACTATTCGCGTCTTTACTCCCGCGAAGAAGCCCCTCTGGTCGTTCCAGCCCGTCCGCAAAACCACCCCTCCCGCTAGCCGCTTCGACGCGCTCTCCACTAACCCCATAGACCGTTTTCTCTTCGCGAAGTGGCAAACAGCGGGACTCAAGCCCTCCCCTCCCGCCTCAAAACTCGCGCTACTACGCCGAGTTACCTTCGACCTCACAGGGCTACCCCCCACTCTCTCCGAAACCCGCGCCTTCCTAAGCGATACCTCGAAGAGTGCCTACGCAAAAGTAGTAGACCGGCTACTCGCCTCCCCTGCCTACGGAGAGCGTTGGGGTAGACACTGGCTCGATGTAGTGCGCTACGGCGAGAGTCACGGCTTAGAGCAGAACCACCTACGCCCAAACGCATGGCGTTACCGCGACTACGTGGTACGCGCTTTCAACGACGATAAGCCCTACAATCAATTTGTAACAGAGCAGTTGGCGGGAGACATCACGGGAAAGGGCGACCCCAGTATAGAGGTTGCCACAGGCTATCTGGTGGCAGGTCCTCACGATACGGTAGGTTCTCCCGACGAATACCTGACGCGCCAACAACGCGCCAACGACCTTGACGATATGGTAGCTACGACAGGCATGACATTTCTGGGGCTGACCGTAGGGTGCGCGAAGTGCCACGACCATAAGTTCGACCCGATACCTGTACGGGACTACTATCGCATGGCGGCGGTGTTCTCAGAGGTACGGCATGGCGATAGGGAGCTACCCCAGCCCCCCCTTTCAAAAGAGGCACAACAGCGCGTCGATGCGCTTCAAAAATCGCAAGGAGAGGTGGTAAGCGCGATTGCGCGGCTAGAGGCGGAGGTCTCAAACACGCCACAAACCAACGTACCGAAACGCCGCGCTCCCGTAACGCCTCAAACCAATCTCGAAGAGTTCACCGCGGTTCCAGCGCGATTTGTGCGGTTCACCATCCTTCGTACTCGTGACGGTTCAGAACCCTGTATTGACGAACTAGAGATTTTCGGAAAAGACACAAAGACAAACCTCGCCTCCGCAAAACGGGGTGCAAAAGCCTCCGCCTCCTCCCTCCTTCCGAACGTCGCTATACACCAAATAGCCCACCTGAACGACGATATCTACGGCAATGCCAACAGTTGGATAAGTGCCGACCTCGGCAAAGGATGGGCGCAGATTGAACTGCCGACAGCCCATGAGATACAGCGCATTGTCTGGGGAAGAGACGCGCAGGGCGCATTTACAGATAGACTCGCCGTCGACTACGAAATCAGCGTTTCACTAGATGGAAAGACATGGAAGGTAGTCGCTACAGGCGCAGACAGGGCGCAAACAACAAACACCACCGGACTCCTCCTAGCCAAAATGTCGCCCGACCAACGCGCCAAGTACCAACAACTACAAGAGAAGAAAAGGCAAATCCAGAAGGAGATAGAGGCGGCGGACGGCAGGCAAATGGCGTATATCGGGCAGTTTGCAAAGCCCGCCCCGGTCTATCTGCTCAAGCGCGGCGACGTAATGCAGCGTGTAGAGGAGGTTCATCCAGGAGCACTCTCGCAGATTCGCATGGTCTCATCGGAGCTTGAGACGGCTAGTAACCCGCGCCGTGCGCTTGCAGAGTGGCTTGTACATCGCGAAAACCCGCTTACGGCGCGTGTCATGGTAAACCGAATGTGGGCGCATCACTTCGGGCGAGGCATTGTGGGTACGCCAAGCGACTTCGGAAACAACGGCGAACGCCCCTCCCACCCAGAACTTCTCGACTGGCTCTCCTCAAACTTTGTAGAGAACGGCTGGAAAGTAAAGCGGATGCACAGGCTTATCGTCACCTCCTACGCCTATCGCCAGAGTAGTTCTGCTCTACCGCAAAACGAACGCAAGGATGCAGACAATCGCTACCTATGGCGTATGCCCCTGCGCCGCTTAGAGGCAGAGGCGATTCGAGACTCCATCCTCGCCACCAGTGGCAAGCTCAACCGCAAAATGGGCGGTACAAGTTTCCGCCTCTTCAAGTACGATGTGGTCAACGTCGCTATCTACTCCACGCTAGAAGACCAAGGGGAGGAGACGTGGCGACGATGCATCTATCAACAGCCTGCACGGGGTATTCGCGATGAACTGTTGGGTAGCTTCGACTGCCCCGATAGCTCTGACAGAACCGCAAAGCGCACCAGCACCACCACAGCACTGCAAGCCCTGAGCCTCCTCAATAGCGCGTTCATTCAACGGCAGTCAGGGTTCTTTGCCGAACGGGTTCAAGAGGAGGCGAGGCAGACAAAAACGAGCGTAGTGGAGCAGGCGTTCCTGTTAGCGTACTCCCGCCTACCTCAAACTAGCGAGCGTAGCGCGGCGGAGACTATCGTCAGGAGTTATGGGCTGGCGGGGCTGTGCCGCGTGCTACTGAATACAAACGAGTTTCTGTACTACTAGCCGTCAAGCCCGAACGCTCTTTGTGCAGGATTATCCCCCTGTCGTACCGAACCTAATCGTGGTGAAACACACACATCTTCCTCAAAGGAGAACTACAAGATGCCCGAACCAATCGGTATCGGATTTATAGGAACGGGAGGGCGCGGACGAAGCCTTCTTCAGAGTATGCTCAAGGTTCCGAACGTGGAGATACGCGCTATCAGCGACGTTGAACCTGCCAACCGCACGAAAGCCTCCGACATGATAGTCGCGGCGGGGCAGAAAGCCCCTGCGGAGACTGCCGACTGGAATGAACTGCTCAAGCGCGACGACATTCAGGGTGTGGTTAGCGCACTGCCCGTCCACCTCCACCACCAGAACTACCTCGATACCATCAGTGCGGGCAAAGACATCTATGCCGAAAAGCCGATGTGCATCAACGCAAGAGAGTGTCAAGAGGTTGTGGACGCGGCAAAGGGAACCGACCTCATTATCCAACTCGGCTTTCAACGCCGCGCCGACCCACGTTTTATCGAGACGATGGGGCAGATTTGGGCGGGCGAATTAGGCGACCTTGTGGAAGGGCGAATCGCATGGTCAAACGCATGGGGTCCTCTCTATAACTGGTTCGGAAAGAAGGAGCTATCTGGTGACTGGATGGTGGAGCAAGCCGTTCATAACTGGGACGTAATGAACTGGGCTAACCAGTGCCGACCTAAGCGAGCGATGGGGATGGGACGCGCAGGGCTGTGGGGCGAGCAACAGGCTGACCGCACCGTCACCGACTACTACTCCGCTATCGTAGAGTACGAGAACGGCGTAGTAGTGAACATTCTGCACAGCTGGGTTGCCCCCGGACAGGCAGGAGCAATGAAAGCCCACTTCAACTACGAATACACCAAACTGGTAGGAACCCGTGCCGGTATAGACTTCAACTCTGGTACGTTCGTCTATCGCAAAGAGTTGAATCTGCCCGATAGGGTGGGTCACAATCATCAAGGGGAGATAGACAGCACCTACCTTGCACTGGAAGCCTTCGCCGACTCGGTACGTACTCGAAAGCCTGCCATCTCAACCGTGGAAAACGGACGCGACTCAGTGTTGGCGTGCCTACTCGTGCGGGCAGCGGTCAATCGAGGCGGTGTGGTAACTATGGAAGAGGTCATTGAACAGGGGCTTTAGTTCCTGTAGATTCGCCAAAACAGAGAAACGGAGCCGCCCCCAAATTAGAAAGCGGCTCCCATCTACACTGCAATCACTCTCTTATCGCCCCCCCTT
>JAPLCR010000163.1 GCA_026392135.1 Armatimonadota bacterium | reverse complement strand
GTTCACCCCCGCGTGTGCGGGGAATACTGATGGGGTTGTCGAGTATCTGCGGGATAGTGCGGTTCACCCCCGCGTGTGCGGGGAATACGGCTGTGCCCCGCTGATTGGACACCAGACAACCGGTTCACCCCCGCGTGTGCGGGGAATACTATCTCATCACTGGTCAACTGCACGGGCAGCTCGGTTCACCCCCGCGTGTGCGGGGAATACACCTGAACGCCCCTCCAACATTTTAGCAATATCGGTTCACCCCCGCGTGTGCGGGGAATACTATCTTACTCTAATGGCGTAGAATTATCGGCACGGTTCACCCCCGCGTGTGCGGGGAATACGTGAGATAGACGCTTGGAGAGCTACGATTAGCCGGTTCACCCCCGCGTGTGCGGGGAATACACATAAAACTGTCTACTATCCCTAGCGAACACTTCTTTCGTTGTATCGCTAGTTATTAACTATTGTTGGTAGTAGTAGATGTTTTACGTGTCGTTTGGGGTACGTGTACGAGTTGGAGTCCCTCCATGTCCATTATCACGCGCTTAGGCTCTCCGAAAGAGCGCACTGTATAGCCCTGCTCTGTCTGACTGCTGTAGAGCATTATCGCCGCGCCGGAGGGTAACGCTCCCTTACAGGCGCGTTCCCATAACTTATCCCTCACTACTCCCGATAGGCGACCGACGAAAACGCCTGTGCGCGGCTCAATCATCCAACGGCTCAACTCCCCGCGCAGACTCGCGGGAACCTTCTCCAATATAAGTACGACCATCAGTCCGAATCCTCCTCCTTGTGGCGTTCACTTTCGGGAGTCCACAGGTCGGTAGGCAGAGCCGGGTCGCTATCCGGCGCGAACTCTTCGACAGCGGTCTTGTCTTCTCCTATCAACCTCTGTATATCCGGGATAATCCGTTGCAATAGTTTCGTCTCGCGGAAACGGTCTCGGCAACGTAGCCGCACTGTACGTTCCAGATTCTCTGTCACCTCCCGCGCCGCCTCGAAAGCGATAGGGATAGTGACCTCTACTTTATAGAGGTCGGCGATGTCATAGACAAACGAGAGTTGCTTGCCTGTATGGATAAACCCAATCGCCGTGCTATATCCCGCCGACACAATCGCCGCATGGCATAGCCCATATAGGCAGGAGTTCGCGCACGAAAGAGCGCGATTCACAGGGTCTGCCGCCGCCCAGTCCGTTCGGTCATAGTTGCGCCCGCTCCACTCGACTCCCGATTCCTTGCTTGCACGTGCATACGACTCTCGAACCCGAACCCCCTCCATGCCCCGTAACTGCTCCACCGTCATCGCCCAGTCTGGGGTCTCCTTGAAGCGCATACGATACATCTGCTTCACCACTTCCAAGCGTGTCGCCTCGTCGCTTGCAAGACGCGCCTGCCGCAATAGCCCGTAGGCGCTACGAGTTCCCCCCGCGCCGTAGGCGTAGAACCTCACATTCTCCTCGCCGCACCAAATCACAAGGCAGTTGTTGTCTACCAGAGCCTGAACCGCCGCATGAGTGACGTTCGTTCCTGGTCCCAACATCAGCATAGCCAACGACGCGGCGGGCACAGGAACGTACCCGTTCACGTCATGCACCGCGATACTCTTTTCATGGCGGTCAATTTTGGCGTGTTCCACGTAGAGGTAGCTCCAACTATCCCTCGTTTTTGGCAGTAGATGCAAATCTTCCATCTGTCGTTTCTCGCTTTCTGGCGCGACTTATGCGCCGCTTACAACCGCGCTACGGAGAGTAGTCCGCAACCCCACGCTTTCCCGCGCCCCGCTCCCGTGCGATAGGTCTCCGCGAAGGTCTCCGCGTTCGTCACCGTAAGAGAGCCGTCAAAATCCGCCATCAGGCACTGAACCGCGTTACCTCTTGCGCCCTCTTGCGAGGCGGGTTTCCTGCCAGTGAGAACCCCCTTGGGTATTATAGAGACGCTCTCCGTCCTAAACCCAAGACGCTCGCCGCACCGCGCCAGCCAGTCGCGTTGCTCCTCCTCCTTATACAAGCCGACGCGCTTATAGCCCTTGCGCTCCGTAGGGGCTACGAGTCGCATCTGCGTGGGATTCGCCCGTAACCGAAAACGAAGCCTCTGCCCATCGCTAAAATGCGGGTCAACCTCCTTGATATGCGAAGCGCAGATAACGCCGATGTGTCTCTCACCGCAACCCATCCAGTCTGGTTCCTCTTCCGACTGAACGAGGAACACAAACCGAGCGCCGCCATCCGTCGTCTCAAGTCGGTAGAGAACGGAGGGTCTCCTCTCTTCGCCGCTCTCCTCCCTATCGCTCTTATCGGGGAATGCGGAATAGACAAACTGGTGCTGACGGTAGAGGTCGGCGACAAGGTTATGCACACGCGCCGTGCGCCCTTCCAATATCACTTGAGACAGAAACATCGGTCTTCCTCCATTCCTCGCTCTTTGCACTCTCCGAGAGAGCGTTGTAGGCGCATCGTCTGACGTAACCCAAAGCGCCGCGCTTCAAAATCCAGCGGTCTGTCCGCCATCCGCATAGGAATCGCTGTTGACGTATCGAACTCCGTAGGGAAGTCTGCGTCCGGTTCCAAAACAAAGGGAATCTCAGGCGGAATAGTCTCCCCATCATGCAGAAGAAGCCAGGGCGCGGACTGCAACGCCTCCAACAGTCGCGTCTCTTCCCGAACTCCCCCTTTGGGAAGCCAGGGGGGGACGGAGAGCGGAAACGACTTTCTACCGAGGCTCAACGTCCAAACAGGGCTTTTCAGGGCTTGCTCTAGGCTTTTTAGCAGTTCGAGGTCGTCCGATTCCAGCCCCGCCGTGTACCGCGCATCCGCCAGATAGTGGCGCGTAGAACCGTCTCCGCTCTGGTTCCGCCAGAGGCGCGGTACACATTCTGCGCCGTATGAAAGTCGCTCTCCACCCGAAACCCTGTAGGTACGGACTTGCTAAAGCGTTTCGCGGGAACCTCTACGCGAATACCCATACGCAGACGAGCGTCCCAATTGGCAAGCGTCTCTGTATCCTCCCGCGAGACCCCGTAAGCGGAGGCGAGTAGCCCCAGAACCCCGCTCTGCGTCGGCTCCAGCCCCGTATCTCTATCCTCGAAGCGGCTACGGTATCCCCACGACTGCATGGGCCCCACGAGCCGTAACAGCAGTGTGTGTCGCGCTGTCATTATTGCGCCTCCGCGAAGTTCCGCGCCGCCTCAAGCGTCCTTTCGACAAGGGCGGCGCTCTTTACCACGTTCTCGCCCGGAAGCGCCGCCAAGTCCGTCTCCGCGTCCAGAGCCGAGAAGTAGAAGGCTTTTGCGCCGTCGTAGAGGTCGTAAACCTCGTTCAAACGCGCCGCGTGTTTCGTGAGCGCCAGCGCCGATTCGCTCAACAAATCGCCGCCCCGCCGCGGGCTAACAGGCTTTGCGAAGGCGTTTACGAGGGAGGAGGGCGTTCCCGCTTCTCTCACCACGGCGAACGCGAAGAAGGGGAGTACGCCATGAGCGAAAGAGTTCTGTTTCGCGTTCGGAACCGCCTCCATAAACGCTTGCAGGTAGACCTTTACGGAGTCGAAAGCCTCATCGGGCGTTCCGCGCAGGTTGCTCGTCAGTTGAGCGACATCTAGCAGGGTGTAGCGATAGTAGCAGGCGCTGTCGTACATCACAGTTCCTAGCATCGCCGCCCCCGGAGCGCTATTCAGTTCATCTATCGCTGCAAAGAAGTCCGTTTCTAGCCTAACTTCATGGGTCGAGATAGCGTGCGCCACCTGACAGGCAGCCTCTACGTTGAGATCATAGTTACTCGCTACCATACGCCCAAAAAGGGCGATATCGGCGCTGAGTTGGGCTTTTTCGAGCCTTTGGTCAATCTCACTTTTCCGAATGTTCGGCTTATCCTTGCGAAGTTCAGCCAAATATTCGGGGTCGCTTAGGATATGAACCAACTCCCGAAACTCCGCTTCGCTCCAAAAAAACAGCGTTTCAGTGCTATTGGTTGGCTGCTTGTTCTCTATTTTCATCTTTGCTACCATTTGAGTCACAAAGGCTGTCACAGGCTGGTCAAGCGACTCCATATCCCCAACATTGGCTTCTGAGAGATTACGAATGAGTTCCATTTTTATTCCTAACGACCTCATGCCTTTACTCTTCTCGGAATACTTCTGAAAGTGCTTGCGGATAGAGTTTTTCCAGCATTGCGAAGAGACACGGGCGCGAGAGACACCGCCGAATTCGCAGGTCTTGGGGGTGTTGGTATCGTCCCGGTTGAGGCAAGACGGCGGGAAACTTTGTAGCAGATGCAGTTCAATCTTGAGGTTTTTCATGGCGAGTTATTCTCCTTCGCTCTGTGTGTTGGTGGTCGGATCGGTTATTGTCTGGTTTTTAGTCCACTTGTGACCGCATTGCGGACATTCTATCGGCGTTTCAATAGTCTGTTCGTCGTCGGTTTCTTTAATGTTTGGATGGTGGTAGTAGTCGCGTCCCCATCGCTTTTGAACGGATTTGTTCGCGTCCTCCCAATTCAGAACATCGTTAAGCAAAATGTCCCAATCTATCCCTATCTCCTTCGCTTTCAAAAGGCTTACCGCATGACGCAGGTGTCCCGGAAGATTCTCATCAGAACTGCTCAACATAGCCATGAACCGCTGTTCGAGGCTCTTGCTATCACTCGCTTCAAGAAGCGTCCGGCAGGCATGGGCTAGAGACACACCTCGCTTTTGAGCCACTTTATCATGCGCCGAGCCGAACAAAGAGCCGACAACGGTATACCATTCCATGCGCTCATTATTATCGGGAAGGTCTACGCCACTCAATCCAAAGTAGACACGCTCTAAGTTCGGCGGGGTGTCGTGTAATCGGTCTCGCAGACCGCAGCGCAAATTTGCGAGTCTTGCGCGGTCATCGTCTATGTGAAGTCGAATTAGGCGCGAGATTAGTTTGCGGTTCTGGTCATTTTGGGTTTTCATCTATGCTGTTCTCCCCTTTCTGGTTTTTGTTTTTACTGATGCAAGCGCCTCCGCCTTAATCGCTCTAACGCTATCGCCTAACTGAGAGGCTGCTTCGCTGAACGCGATACGGGCTTGATTATCCAGCGCTTTCCGCCACACTTCGGAGGCATCTCCTTCGTCGTCTGCAATGTGGAGAAGCAGACGCTGGAAGACGCTCTCCAGTCGCGCCCAGTAAGCCGGACGGGGGTCAATGCATCGGCTTAAGGATTCCCATTTTTTCCTCTCTGGCGGTTTGTTAATGGGTTCACCATCCATGTCGAAATACTTCGGGCAGAGAAATACCTGGCAAAGTTTTTCGGTTTTTCGTTGTAAGATATTGCTCATATCTTCCGCTTCGCTCATTAGCCTACCCAATAGCATTGAAAGGTTGGGGTCTGCAATAAGACGTACAGGGATTGCTTGGAAGTCATGTCTCCACAGTACAGTCTTAGCCTTGTCATTAGAGTGCCCTGTTACATGAAGTTGCAAATATCGGCGGGTATTTACGTTTAGCTCCCCGTATTCTATTCGCTCGGAAACCTGGCGTATTACAGCCGGGCGCGTGTCATTTTGTTTCAAACTAGAGAAAAGTAGGAGGGAGTGGATATTACGCCATCCTGCCTTGTCACGCCTTAATTGCAATACGCTCTCGACTTCGCCCTTGCTATCTCGTATGTAGAATTGCATTTCGTCACGTATCACTGCCTTGCGGGCTTGTCTGCCTTGTGTAAAGTGGATTTGACTTACCGCTAAATTGCCATATTGATATGTAGGAATGAGTCTCGCCATCCGCGCTTGCCATGTAAAACGGTCTAGCATACCTCTCGGTATATGTTCGTTACCCTTACCCTGAGAAGAGGTAATGGAGGCGGCATAGTCGTTTCTCTCCCAGCAGGGCATATCCAACTCAGGACACACATAGCGCGTCCAATTCAGCAGTAGAGTCTCTTTAAGGCTTTGTCCTGCTAGCCAGCACACCAATCCCGTATAAAGCAAGCCGTTCTGTCTACCGCCGGGGTCATGTTTAGTCTCTCCGTTAAAAGTATAACGCCCGCTCTGACTACACGAAATACCGTAACTCTGTGTAGCCACAAGCAGTCGAGCGGCTTCATCGACAGGAATAACAACGCTATCTTGACTTAGTTGACGGTGTTCAAACAGATAGCTCAAAGCTACATCAGGCGTATCATTGTGGAGGCGAAAAATGGAGTCTGGATGCTCTTGCAGATTGCCCTGCTTATCCTCTTGTACAACAGAGAGACTAGGTGTTTGATAGAATGGGTAGTTTTCATCAAAAAGGGAAAAGCGTTCTGACCACTGAGCGAAATATCTCTCAATATTGCCAGTAGGCAAGGTTGGCGATTCCCATAACGTCTTCCAATTCGAGTCAAAGTCCTCATCGCTAGAAGCGGGAACACAACGATACATAAGGACGATCAGGAGCCTATGTAGCGAAGTAGTAACCAATGGCGAAGGGTCGTAAATCTCTATGATTTCATGCGCTCTTGCGAGTACATCCCAAAGCCCTAATTTGACTGTACTCCCACCGGAGAGTTCGCAAGGTATCCATGGTTCATGGAGGAGATTATATTTTGGAGTTTCCACTTTTCTTCCTTTCTATCAGCCCTAGAATCGGGTCTATGCCTATTATGCCCCTAAGTCCCTCTTCTACAGGTATTCCTGCTTGAAAGTCGAGAGCGTAGTGATAGCGTAGATGCGCCTCCGATTTGAATATATCAGGCTGCTCCAGCGCTAAAATAGCAAATACTAGCGCTTTCGACTGTATACTGACTTCAAAAGACATTAACTTTATCACATCTTCCATGTCCTTTGGAATAAGGTTAAGAGGGGCAAGCGCTGTGCCATCGGCGCACGACCCGCGGCAAATAACTCGAACATTCGGTTCCGCCAAACGAGTCGAAGCGCGAATACTTGCTTCCACTCGCGGATTATCTTCGTCTACAAGTTTACGATTCTTTTGCTCGAAAAGGTAACGGGGTCTGCAAGGTTCCTTCACTAAAACCTCTTCAGCAAGTATTGCATCATTCGTTATCTTATTTTGCATCTCTTTTTTTGTTTTGAGTAGATGAGGCTTAAATTGGTTCGGTATATCTGCATCCTCTTCTTGCTCATACACCTCCGAAACCAGAGGCTCAATTTCGTTCGGAAGCAGTATCGCGCTCTTCTCTCGAAGCGCCAGCCACGAACGAAGCAAAACGTACTCCTCGTATATAAAGGTAGAGTTCCCGAAATTCGGGAGAGCCGTCTCGCTCTCCGTATCGCAAAGCAAAATGAAACGCGCCTGTTGCGTATATCGCTCCCGCTCCTTGTGGCGGAACAAGCGCCCCATGCGTTGTAGAATCAAGTCGACCGGAGCCATTTCTGAGACCATAATATCCGCGTCCAAGTCTAAACTTTGCTCCACAACTTGCGTCGCCACAAGCAAGGTTTTAAGGCGCTTCTCCTGCCCTTCCTTGCCCGAATGCTTATCAAAAAGTTCCAAAACGCGCTCCTCGCGCTCCTTTCGCCATCCAAACGGCATACGAGCGTGAAACAGCAGACACTTCCAGCCCTCCCTGCTTAAAACGGCTTCCAGCGTTCGATACATCTCTTGCGCCTTCGCCACCGTATTGCAGACGACTATCGCGCACCCCTCTTGGTTCCTCAGCGCGTTTAGAACCGCCTCCAGGCTATTCGGAAGATGTTCGAGGCGGACGGTTTTCGGGTTGGCGTTCGGAGGAATCGGATGAGCCAGCGCCTTTTGCGGCGAACCTTTCGGAACGCAGGTGATACGCGGATAGGCGGGCGGCGAGGTCTGGGCGACTAACGCCTCTTTCGCGCCACCGCAGTACGCTTCGGCGAGTTCAAGACGCGCTTTTCGAGGGAGCGTTGCAGAAAGGAGAATCACCGTGCAGTCCAACTCCGCCAGCCACTTAATGAGTTGCGCCAGCAGGGTGTTCATATAGGTATCGTAGGCGTGAACTTCGTCGAATATCACCACTTTTCCCGCAAGCCCGAAAAGCCTAACGAACCAGTGACGTGTCTGCAATACGCCCATAAGCGCTTGGTCAATCGTTCCAACGCCGTAGTGCGCGAGCAGGGTCTGCTTTCTTGCCGTAAACCAAGAGCGTACAAGAAGCGTTCCCTCTGTATCGTTAGCGCGTTCGTCATTGTTATATATCCGTGCGTCGAACTGCCGTGTGAACTCTATGCGGTCTCGGTACTCGTTGTCCAAAATAGCGTGAGAGTGAGCAAGAATGAGGTTGACGGCTTGCTCTGCATCTCTCGTCCTCAAGTAATCTCCAAGACGTTTGTACATGGCGTTCGAGGTCGCTTGGGTCGGCATAGCGACATAGACCCCATGCGCTAACCCCTTGACCCTGCACGCATCCAAAATCGAAAACGCCGCCTCCGTCTTTCCCGCGCCCATCTCCTCCTCGATAATCCAGAGAGAGGGCGCGTCTAAGCCCTCTAGCAAATTGGCGACGCGCTTTTGGAGCGCGTTAGGCTTTACACTACCGGGATTGAGATAGTCGAAAAGTTTTGAGAAGGGAAGGCTCTCCGTTATTACGGGAGGAGGAGACCACTTGGTTGCATCCAACGCTGCTTTTGCACACCGCTTTGAGGCGATGACGTAAGCGGCTATGTCCTGCGCTCCATCCATAGGGAAATGCTTGGAGGAGCCAAACCAGTCCGCGATAGAGATAAACGCGGCGAGAAGCGGAATAAACGCGCTATCCTGAATCTCTATTGAGCGGGGCGGAATGATGTCCCACGATATAGCGAGGCGCGTCATCACCTCTTCCGACAACCTGTTTCGCGCCTCTTCCCAGATAGGCTCCACGCCTAAATCATTCGGCGTTATCTTGGCGATGTCGTCACGGGTAGGAAATACGCCGTGGTGCGCTCCGAGCGCGTGGGCGAACGCCAGTAGCGTCTCTTTGTGAATTTTGCTCTCAAAGAGGCGCTTTACCTCTGGAACGCTAACGAAGTTATGCGGATGCGGCGACATACATCGCGTAGGGACATCAAAGCCAGCGCCCTCTACCATTTCAAGAAGGAGGTTGGGCGCTTTGTTTTGAAAGCAGGGATAGGCTTTTCCAATATCGTGTAGCCCAGCAAGCGACGCGAAGAAGAGTCCCGCTTGCCGTTCATCTAGTTGAATGGCGTTCGCCATGCGGCTTCGTAGGTTATTGGGTAGCCTATTCCATAATTCAAGGGCGCAGTGCGCTACATCCAATAAGTGGAACAGGAGCGGGTGGTAGTTTTTGTCGTTCTCTCTATCGGTCTTGCCCCAAAGCGCTAATAGCGGGTCAGTAGTCATGTCGTCGCTCCCTCTCAGATTGGCGTTGGCGTAAGGATACAACAAGAGGTCGGACATCTTGTCTGTCCAACCCCGTTACGCAAGTAGAAAATTTCTCAACTATTTTCGCTATAGAGGGCGTGCATCGCTCTGGCTTCCCTCTCTAATATCTCTCGCAACTGCGGCGGCTCCAATGCTTCCGCCATCGCTCCCCACCGTAGCAACTCTTTTTTGAGGTCGTGCAACCCGCTCACTTCGCCCTGCAATATAAGGCTACCGCCTGGTTCTTCGGTAAGCGTGTGCTGAAATCGCCAGCGAATCCGCTTCGCCCAAGGAGCTGCCTCCGCGTTGAAGCGTACTTTGACTTGCGTAGGCTTCCCTAGTACGAGACCTACCGCGCCCTTCATAAACTCCGCGTAAACGAAGTCCTCCGGAAATAGAAACGTTTCTTCTGTCAGAACGAAGCCCTTAATAGCGTCTAAAGCGAACAGGCGAATAGCCTTTCTTAGCCGACAGTAAGCGATAAGGTTCCAGTACCCGTCAATGCGCGTTAGACAGTAAGGCTCTACGGGGCGCACTGTAATCTCCTTGCGCGAGACTACTTCATATTTTAGCGAGCAGACCCGCCGTAAGCGAATCGCTTGAAAGAGGGCTTCCCATGGCGCGTTAGCATAGTCTCTACGCGTATCTGGCGGGAGGTAAACCATTTGAGGAGCGGAACTGAGCGTCTCTTGCAAACTCTGGGGTATCAATGCGCGTATCTTTTTGAACGCGAGTTGCGAAGCGACGCCTAAAGGCGCGCCCGATTGAGCCGCCATACCGCCTTCCGCTATAGCAAGCGCTAACACTTCAGAGAGGGAGAAACTCAAACTAACAAGTTGCGTCGGGTTTTCTAGAACGTAAGTATGCTTACTCTCGTCATACGTGCAAACATAGTTCATCTCCGCCAGAACGTCCAAATCACGTTGTATCGTTTTTGCGGAACACCCGCACTCCTCCGCCATCTCCTTCTGGGTAACTTTTCGCCCTGCTTGAAGTAGCATCAAAATGGTAAAAAGTCGCGCTACTGGGGACAATCTATCTCCAAGCAAAGACATCTCTTCATTTTCTCCTTTTGGATAATCTTACAGCGCATCAAAAGCGTTAGTCTTGATTTTTAGTAACTACTCACCCTATGAAA
>JAPLCR010000490.1 GCA_026392135.1 Armatimonadota bacterium | reverse complement strand
GCCCTCTATGTGTAGCGTGATAACGTCTCCGAAAGGTGTTCTCGACTCAATGACGACCCTTGTTTGGGGAAGTAGACCTATCGTTTTGATATAGGTCAAAAACTCAGGGCGTTCGTCGGTAATTTTTGAAATCGTCACTGTCTCGCCAGGTGTGCAGTCCGAGAGCCTGCGCCCTGTTTGAGGGGCGGTAGCATCAATCGGGTTGCCGTGCGGACAAGTCGTGGGATAGTCCATTGCCTTTGCTATGGTGTCGGCGACCTCTTCACTGATATAGTGTTCGAGTTTGCAGGCAAGGTCATGTACATCATCCCAAGGTAACATAAGAAAGTCTACAAGCAGACACTCAAGTAGACGGTGCTTGCGAAGAAGCGATACAGAGAGATCTTCGCCCTTTTTTGTGAGGCGTACTCCTTGATAGGGCATATGCTCTACAAGACCAAGGTCAGCCATGCGTTTTAGCATTGTGGTGACCGAGGCGGACGTACAACTCATGTATTTTGCTATGTCGCCAGTACCAACTTCTTCAAGTTCCTCTTGAAGTCGGTACACACCTTCGGTATACTCTTCTATACTCTCGGTTATCGGGCTTTTTTCGTAGTCTTTGACTGATTTGGGACGACAGGAGGCGGGAACACGGAGAGCAATCTCTCGAACAGGCTTCTGAGCCATCACTGTAGTCCTTTCTGACAAGAAATTAGGAAAGAAGTTACTATTAGTGTAGCACCCAATGGGAGAGAAGTCAATATATATGAAATCAATTTTTAGTTGCGTCTAAAATTTTAGCGGAACAGTAAGGAGGCTGTATGAGCTTGCAAGCAGATAGGGTGAGTTTGAAGTACGGGGATGGCGATACGGAGACATTTGCGGTGCGTGACGTGAGTATTGCTATTCCTGATAGAGGCTTCTACGGGATTATGGGACCTTCTGGTTCGGGTAAGAGTTCTCTGCTCTATCTATTGAGCGGTTTGAAGCTTCCGTCATCGGGGGAGGTAACGTATCGGGGGCGAAGCCTGTCAGGGGGAGGGGAGACGGAGCGGACACAGACTAGGCGTGAGCAGTTCGGCTTTGTATTTCAACAGCCATTTCTCTTGAACTACTTGACCGCCAAGGAAAACATTTTGGTGGCGGCGAATCGGCAAGATCGCGCGTTTGAGAGGTCTGTTCTACTCTTAATGGAGGAGTTGCAAATTGCCCACCTTGCGGAGCGGGTTCCAGCGCACCTTTCCGGCGGCGAAAAGCAACGAGTGATTGTAGCTCGGTCGATGATAAATCGTCCTGCGATTATCTTTGCAGATGAGCCGACCGCCGCTCTAGATCATGCGAATGGGCATATTGTGATTGACCTATTGCGGCGGTATCAAGATAAGGGGACGGTGATAGTAGTGACTCACGACCCAACTATGGTTGCCGAGGCGGACAGGGTGTACCAGATGTTGGATGGGGAGTTGGTGGCAGAGTAGAACCTGCAGATTTCTGGTGCAAGCAGGTATTGGTAATCTTTTTGGTGAATACTATTGTAAGACGAGTGTGTGGCGAAAAAGGGCGTAACTCCCAACCTACCAAAAGCGTCTCACATACAAAACCCTAGAAACGAGTCGCGCCCAGCGGAGCATGAACCTCTCTACCTCATTTGACAACCTTGCGTTCTGGGAGCGTTTCCTCTCCATCCCGTCTAGTGCGACCCGTAATGTGGAGCAGCTACGCTACACTTTTGCTACGGGGTGGTCATGGGTACTTCTCGCTCCTATCTTGCTTTTCGGATTCGCATGGTTCCTCTACTGCTATCGGCGTGAGGGTAGCCGTCCCGCGAACTGGGTCAAGGGGATACTCCTCACCTTGCGAATGATTGCGTTCGCCTCACTCTTTCTCCTACTCGCGCAGCCCACACTGCGTATTCGACACTCCGACCAGATACGTTCCCGCGTCCTCCTCTTTTTCGATACTTCAGATAGTATGAATAAAACGGATAGGAGACTTCCCGTTTCACGTGTTCAGGCGGAGGTGAGTGCAACAGGCTTTTCACAATCGGAAGTCGGCGGAAAAACACGTATTGAACGCATGAACGCGCTCGTCAATCGCTCCAAACTTATGGAGATTTTGGGCAAGCGTTTTCAGGTGAAGGCGTACACTTTTGCATCTCAGGCAAAGCCCATTACCCTTCCCTCCGACCCAAAGCAGTTAGCGAACACTCTACTGAACCTCACTCCCGACACGCAGGGCGGCGATACGACTCAGATTGGGGAGGCACTTCGCAAAGGCTTTGACGAGAGTACGGGGCAACCTATTGCAGGCGCACTATTGATAAGCGACGGCGCGAATAACCTTGGCGAAGACCCGCTTCTCTCCGCCAACGTTGCGAAGCAGATACCCGCCCCCGTCAGCACTATAGGAGTAGGCGACCCTACCCATACCAAAGACATAGCACTCCTGAGCGTTCTCGCCGACGACGTAGTGCGAACCAATAACACTGTAGCGGTCTACACTGCCCTCTCTCAACGAGGGTACGCGGGTAAGAGCGCGGAGGTGACGCTACAGCGCGGCGGCGTGGTTCTTGGCAAGCAGACGCTTCGCTGGGCAGCAGATGACCGCAAGCAAGAGGTTAAGTTCATCTACGTTCCAACAGAGGCAGGGCGCTTCGAATACTCGGTATCAGTCTCCACACAACCCGACGAAATCACGAAGCAGAACAACCGTAGAACCTTC
>JAPLCR010000017.1 GCA_026392135.1 Armatimonadota bacterium | reverse complement strand
CGTAGTAGTCGCTCGCCTCCTGAGTTTTGCCTAGTAGTTCCGCCGTCTTCGCCACAATGAGAGTGTCGCGGTAGTAGTAGCCCGTTGAGGTGACATCTACGGGCGTTTCCGTCTCGAAAGGAGCCCAGTCGCCTAGCCCAAGCGTTACTATTCCGTTGTTGGCGTGGCGCGTGAGGTAGTCCACATAGCGGCGCATTTTGGGGTAGTGTTCCTTGAGAATTTGCGCGTCGCCAAGATAGGTGTACATATAGTAGGGGATAAGCAGGAAAGCACTGTCCCATGCGGGTCCATTACCCCATGCGTAGCCCCAGCCGCTAGAAGGAACGATACCCGGTAGTGCTCCTGAATCCTGCATCTCGTCGTCAAGGTCGTTTACCCACTTTGTGTAGATGGGCGCGGGGTCGAAGTTGAAAAGCCCCTGCTCGGCGGCGAGGTGCGCGTCCCCTGTCCAGCCGTTTTTTTCACGATGCGGGCAGTCGGTAGGAATGCTTTGGAGGTTGCTGAGGTAGGCGTAGATACCCGCTTTCCAGATTTTGTTGAGCAGAGGATTCGAGCAGGCGAAGGTTCCGACAGGGGTGATGGCGGAGTGTGCGAACTGCGCTTGAACGCTCTCTGAAGTGAGTTTTCCGGGGTAGCCCGTCACCTGAATATACTGAAAACCGTGATAGGTGAAGCGCGACGACCAGACCTCTTTACCGCCGCCTTTAAGGGTGTAAACCTCCGTCTGGAACGGTTGAGTCTTGTCGGTATTCTTCACGAATCCGCCTATGTGCTCCGCGTTGAGCGTTCCATCGGGATTTAGACGCTCACCGTACTCTAGTTTAACCGCAGTTCCCTCCGTCCCCTGAACGGTGAGAATCGCGTTCCCCGCCATATTCTGCCCCATGTCTAACAGGTAGATACCGGGCTTGGGTTGGGAGATTTTGGCGGGTCTGCGGGTCTGTGTGACCTGTACGGAGGGCATCTGCGCCGATTTGAGCATTCCGCCGGGCGCAGAGAGTGCTTTGATGGGTTCCCACGCCGAGTCGTCGTAGGAGGGCGCGTCCCACCCCTCTTTTTCGAGCCGCGCATCGTAGAACTCGCCGCCGTGTATTCCGTCAAAGGTGATAGGGCTGGCGGTGGTTCGCCACTGGTTATCCGTAACGATACGCTCTGTAGTTCCGTCCTGATAGGTAACGCGAAGTTCGAGGAGAAGGCGCGGCGACTGCCGCCAAGGGGCGCGGTCAAAATCCCACACGGCGCGGACATGAGGGTTTAGAAAACCTGTGCCGAGTATTACGCCGAGCGCATTACCTCCTTCGCCCAAGAACGACGTGACATCGTAGGTATTGTAGAGAACCCTGCGGTCAAAGCGGGTGTAGCCGGGGTCTCGCACGCCATCTCCGATTTTATGCCCGTTGATACGTAGTTCGTAGTAGCCCACTCCCGACACGAAGGCACGCGCCTGCCGTACAGGCTTATTGAGCGAGAAGGCGCGACGTAGCAGAGGGGCGGGCGTGTACTTAATCTCTTCCGTTCGCCCTATCCAGCTACCGCGCCAATCCTGCGGAGAGAGTAGCCCCATCTCCCAGTAGGCGGGGCGGCTATATGCGGAGGGCTTGCCGTCTCTACCCCAGATTCGGACTTTCCAGTAGTAGCGCCGCGCCGATTCGAGGGGCTTTCCAGCGACGGAAATCTGGGCAATCGCGTCCCCCTTTACTTTGCCAGAATCCCACACATCGCCCTCACTTTTGCGGAGGCGACTCTGCGAGGAGGCGACGAGAACCTGATAAGCGGTTTGGGTCTGCCCGCGCTCATCGGACTCGATATTCCAACTGAGGCGGGGTTGCCGTGAATCGATGCCTAGCGGGCTTTCAAGATACTCGCAACGGAGATAGGTAATTTTCGTGTTTGCAAAGGCGGTTGTCGTTCCCAATAGGAACAGCGCGAGTAGGGCGAGCGTTCGCATGGCTCTCTCCTTCGTCCAGACGTTTAGAAAACGGCGGCGGTATTTTAAGTTGTCACACGGTCAAAGCCTCTATAGCCTCTCGCGGCTTTCGCCTCTTCGCGGACGTTTTCGGGGAGGTGTACGCCGCAATAGCACTCTGCACGGCATACTTTTCCGCATAGAGTTGGAAGCGGAGGCTCGCCTCCGTATGTCCCAAAAGCGCGTAGAGCCGTGCGCGTAGATCTGCTAATTCGGGCGGAGACGTGACGATTTTGCCTGTTCGCAGTAGCGTAAGCGCGGCTTCCCAGTCCTCGCGCTGAGACGCTGCCGCGCACTGCTCTTTTATCTGTTCTGCGGTAAAGTCGGTCTCTTCAAAAATCTCTTTGCCTTGAATCATATATAGGTCAGCCGAAAGCCCCCCCAAACGCTGTACTTCCGGTTGAGAGATGTGAGGTTCGCACTCCTCCATTTCAGAGTACAGTTCTTCCG
>JAPLCR010000195.1 GCA_026392135.1 Armatimonadota bacterium | reverse complement strand
GTTGAAAACCAGAAGCCCTCACCCCCGTCCCCTCTCCCAATTCTGGGCGAGGAGTGACTAGGGCGGAAGACGACTCCGTTGGGCGATAGTCTCCCTTTCCCTAGAGGTTTTGGAAGATTTTAACTAGAGAGAGTCCCTTAATGAACGCCTTTAGTTTCGGCGGTTTGTTGCTGACACTTAATAGTATAAAGCAGGATTTGACGCACAGTGTTAGCGGCGTGTCAGGTTCTGTCAAGAGTTGTCAGATGCGTGTAAAGATTTGTAAAGAGAGGGGCGCAGGGATGCAAACAGAGCGTATACTGCTAGTGGATGACGATGCAGAGCTGATGGATTTAATCGCGGAGTACCTTGAGATGGAGGGATTCGACATTGCGCTTGCCGAGGATGGGATGAAGGGGCTACAACGTGCAAGCACGGAAGAGTTTGCGATAGTGATACTCGACGTGATGATGCCGGGTCTAAATGGCTTCGAGGTTTTGAAGCGTCTACGTGCCGTTTCGCAGGTTCCCGTGTTAATGCTCACCGCAAAGGGCGACGATATAGACCGTATTATAGGCTTGGAGATAGGCGCGGACGACTATATGGCGAAACCGTGCAACCCACGCGAGCTGGTGGCGCGAATACGCGCCGTTCTGCGCCGAGTCCGCCCGCTGGAGCAGGGTGGCTCCGCTTCTAAGGAGAGCAGCAAAGACCGCCTTATTTTGGGCGATGTAGCTTTGGACATGGCGGCGCGAACCGTTCGGCGTGGAGATGAGTACCTTACCCTCACCTCGGTTGAGTTTGAAGTACTCGTAGCGCTACTACGAAACGCAGGTAAAGTCCTCACACGCGAAGTGTTAGCTCAGGAGGCGATGGGGCGCGAACTCCTACCCTTCGAGCGCGGCATTGATATGCACATCAGTAATGTGAGAAAGAAACTGGGAGCGCACCCAGACGGTTTAGAGCGTGTCAAGTCTATTCGTAGCGTGGGCTACATCTACACGCGTCCAACGGAAGGAAGATAAGCCGATATGGAAGCACCACTAGTGCCCGGCAAGCGAAAATGGAACTCCCTATCGCTCTTCTGGAAAATATGGGTGGCGTGTATGCTTAGCCTTATGATGAGCCTCTTCTCTTTGCTAGCGGTCACGCTTATTACACGCTCAAATATGGCTCTCCAGACATGGACGGAACTATCGGGGAATACTCTGTACTATCTGGGGCAGAGCGGAGTAGCCGCTTATGAAACGCATGGCGAACCTGCCCTACGCACGCTCTTAAACGACGCAAGCAGACGTACACACCTAAACCTCTGGTTGTTGGATGAGAACCACCGCCCGCTTTTCGGCGTAGAGCCAGACACGCGAGTGCTTGGACTAGAGACGAAATCGCGTAGCGTCGACAGCTACGCAAGCCTATTCAACTTAGATGGAGCGCGTCGTATTGTTGGAAAGGGCGGGCGAAACTATATCATTATCGGAGTCGCGCAGGATGCCCTTACTTCGCGCCCGACTGTCTTCTTTTTGAGGGGGTTTCTCTTTTTTGGCTTCCCTGCTCTCTTCGCGTTTCTGCTGGCGCGACACGTCTCAAGCCCGATTGTAAGCCTACGTAAAGCGGTCAATCAGGTGGCGCAGGGCGACCTCTCCATAAAGGTCGGCAGCAGGATTGGAAAGCGCAATGACGAGATTGAAGACCTCGCGCACGATTTTGACAAGATGACAGAGCAGATTTCCGCACTTCTCTCCGCGCAACGGCGGTTACTTGGCGACATCTCGCACGAACTGCGCTCACCGCTTGCCCGTCTCACAGTAGCCCTCGCCATCGCGCAAGAGAGAGCCAGTTCAGAGGCGCAAACTCCTCTAAACCGTATCGGGAAAGAGGCGGAACGAATGAACGAGATGATAGGGCAACTCCTCACCCTCACACGGCTTGAGACCGATAGCGGAGCCGCAACAGAGGTAGCCATCTTCGACTTGGAGGCGTTGGCGCAGGAGGTAGTAGGGGACGCGGACTTTGAGGCGAAAGGGCTAAACCGAAGCGTCGCTCTCCTCGAATCCGCCCCCTGCCGACTAAACGGCAATAGGGAGTTGTTGCGGAGTTCTATTGAGAATGTTCTGCGTAACGCCGTAAAATACACCCCAGAGGGTACGGAGGTAGAGGTGCGCCTGCAACTCTCAGAGCAGGCGAATGGGCGTATGGCGACGGTGCAGGTGCGCGATAGAGGCAATGGCGTTCCTGAAGAGGCGTTGGATCAGCTATTTCGCCCCTTCTATCGTGTGGCGGAAGACCGCTCAAGGAGAACAGGGGGCACAGGGTTGGGGCTTGCGATAACGGAGCGGGCGATACATTTCCACGGCGGAACAGTTCATGCGGGAAACGCCCCAGGGGGAGGTCTTCAGATAACCCTTCATATTCCGCTGAGCGATGGTACCTAACCCTCACCCCAGCCCCTTTGTGAAACGGGTTCAGGGCGGACAGATAGCGGGAGGCTTATCTGTACCCGCCCTCATCCCGTCCTGCGGACACCCTTCTCCCAATTCTGGGCGAAGGGCTTGACCTAGGGACTTACTCTGGAATAAGTCTTCCAGTTGAAAACCAGAAGCCCTCACCCCCGTCCCCTCTCCCAATTCTGGGCGAGGAGTGACTAGGGCGGAAGACGACTCCGTTGGGCGATAGTCTCCCTTTCCCTAGAGGGTTTGGAAGATTGTAACTAGAGAG
>JAPLCR010000455.1:1399-3201 GCA_026392135.1 Armatimonadota bacterium | reverse complement strand
AGAACTCCTCTCCTTTGCGAAGGAGAGGAGTTCTTGTGGTTATGTGAACACTCCCGCAACCCTGAACGCTCATGCAAAAAGGTCGTTCGCAGTCTGTTCAGAAGCTGCCTTAGTAGAGACTGAAAGCTGATGCCGCCCTTCCAGCTTTCTCCGACTAAGAGAGGGCTGGAAGCATTTGCGGGCTTGTAGCCTGAGAAGCGTAGAGCCTTCCTGCTTAACGTTTCAAGTGAGCGACTCGCACGACGGTATCTGTTCCGTAGGGGTATTTTGTGGCGTGCAGTGTGAGCTGTTTTGTGGTTGGGTCGTGCTCTACTTTAAGGCTTTCACCGTTATCCATCCATTGTGCGTTGGAGTAGGCTCTGTCTACCCCTATAAACTTTCTTTCTCCGTGCCCCCGATGCCCAGACATATGCGCCATGGTGTTGCTGGTGGGTGTAAGGTTTGTAATGAAGAGGTAGAGTTCACCATTTAGTTCGAGGGCGAAGTCGTCGCCTTCTCCTGTGATTTGAGTGGGGGTTCCTTGATAGAGAACGCCTTTGTCACCTCCGTGCAGGCGTATCCAGTCGCCCACCTTATTGAACACAGCGGCTTCGTATTCGGGTATTTTACCCGTAGCGGTTGGTCCTACGTTCATGAGAAGGTTTGCCCCTGCGCGTCGTGCGAAGCAGAGTTCTTCGATAACGTGGGCGGGTGAGAGGTAGTTGAAGTCGTGATTTGCGATACCCCAGTGGAAGTTCATGGTGTGGCACATTTCGGCAGAGACGTATTTTGGGTGTCCTCTCCTGTCGAGTGGCTTGGGACGACCACGCTCAAACGTGACACTGTCAATTTCGGGGTTGCCCAACTTACCCTCTTCATCGATACCGGTGTTGTTGATAATCATTGCCTCTGGTTGATGCTTTCGGATGAGGGCGTAGAGTTTGTCTTCTTGCCAGTCGGCACTAGGTTTGCTCCAGTTTCCGTCGAACCAGAAGCCGCCTATTTTACCGTAGTAGGTGCAGAGTATCTCGACGCTATCGCGTAGGTACTGTAGATAGGCGTTGAAGTCGTTCTCGAAGCGCGCATCTGTCCAGTCGAGTGTGGTGCAGTAGAGCATGGGTACGATACCCTCTGCACGACAACCATTGGTGAAGTCTTCGATGAGGTCTCTCTTGGCAGGCGTGTGTAGTGCGTCAAGTTTAGAGAGTCCTCGTGTGTCGTAGAGGCTGAATCCTTCATGGTGTCGGCTGGTGAGTGTGATGTAGTTCATCCCTGCCTTTTTTGCAAAACGTGCGATTTCTTGCCCGCTAAAGTCTTGTGCGGTGAAGGTGTTCATCCTCTCCATGTAGTCTTGAGTAGGGATGTTATGAAGGTGCTTTGACCACTCTCCTAAGCCGATTTGGGAGTAAAGCCCCCAGTGAATGAACATTCCATACCCCAATCGCTCGAATGCGGCGATTCGTGGAGCAGGGGTTGGGAGCGGGCGTTGTTCGTCGTTGATTGCCATGTTTTTATTGCCTCCGTGTAGCCTGTTATGGTGTGCTTCTTAGTCGCCGAGCACGGTCGTTGTGATGCCTAATCCGCGAAGAAAGGCTATGCCTGCCTGAACATCGTCGGGCTTACCCTCTATTGTCAAGACGAGCATTCCACCGATGTGAACGTCTATATTTGCTTGGTAGATGTTGGGTACGAGGCGGTAGTCTTTGACAAGGTGGTACAGAATGGGTTCCTTGACGTGGTTGAGCGGGTAGTCTAGTCGAATGTGAATGGTTTCTAGCATGAGAACGCCTCCGTTTCAAAAATGTGGTGCTATTCACCTAGAT
>JAPLCR010000455.1:0-1336 GCA_026392135.1 Armatimonadota bacterium | reverse complement strand
TCCAATTTTGCGTAAAAATGGTCTCTTTGGATGACTATTTTATGAGAATCTTTTGAGAGTGGTTGACAATTCTTTTTAGTGTTTGCTATACTCTATTCACTCCCGTTTCAAAGATGAACGTTGGATGTACTTTTCAATGTGGGCAATGATTGCCCCTTGTAGGGTCTGTATTGGCGAAGCGTTCATCCTCTCCCTGATTTTCTTGTTTTCCGCTTAGTCGGAATTCGTTTCGCGTAGTTTTCTTTCACCGTTACAACTACCACATCTCCCATCACTATTGTTGAACTCTACAGTGCCTCACCTTACCGGGGTAGATAGCGTCCTTTGTGCTTTATTTGTACAGAGTGTCGCCAATTAAAGGAAGTATAGTACCTATGCAACAGGCTCGCGTTCTCATCGCAGACGATGAATCGCTCACTCGCCTTGACCTCAGACAGACTCTTGAAAGCCTTGGGCATACCGTTATTGGTGAAGCTGATAATGGTGAGACCGCACTGCAACTTGCGCGAAGTCTCCGCCCTGACGTGATTATTCTCGACATTATGATGCCCCGCAAAGATGGACTTGAGGTTGCGGAGGTTGTCAGTAAAGAGCGGTTGGGCGCGGTAGTGATGCTCACGGCATACAGCGACGCGCCTATGATAGAGCGTGCGACTCGTGCCGGCGTGCTGGCATATCTTGTAAAACCTTTCCGTTCTGAAGAGGTGCTTCCTGCGATACAGATTGCTCTTTTGCGTTATCGTGAGATGAATGCACTGGAGAGTGCCTTAATACAGGCGCATGAACAGAGAGAGACTGACCAGCAGGTTTTGCAGGCGCACAAGATTTTGATAGAGCGTTTTGATATTTCGGAGCAGGAAGCGATACGGCGGTTACAGGCTCAAGCCCTCGCCTCCAATCGCTCTTTGCGGGAGGTTGCAGATGCGATTCTGTTGACTGCAGACCTCCAACTTGCGAAAAAACCTCGCAAACCTCATTGACGTAGGCGGAAACCGCCTACGTCGAAGGAAGCAACAGAGGGTTCTGTTGCGGCTGTTCCAGTCCGATTAATAGCTTTGTAGGCTAGGACAGCTTTATTTCGACCACGGCGCAACCTCATACAGAACGGTATCGACTGCCGCCATGTTCTGGATTGTGTCGCATTCTAAAAGATAGACACTCAAAGAAGGAGTTTTCATTGTGGCTACCCGATTTCAACGCACGCTTGCAACGACGACGCTAGCAACTCTTCTCATGGCGGTAGCGGCAACCGCTTTCGCGCAAGGCAGCGCACCCGCTCCTGCAAAGATAGATACAGGCGATACGGCGTGGATGCTGACCTCCTCTGCCCTCGTAC
>JAPLCR010000392.1 GCA_026392135.1 Armatimonadota bacterium | reverse complement strand
GATGCCTACTCTAAGCCAGCCAACCGTTCGCAAAAACCTGTTTGCATTTGAAGCCCTTGCAGACAAGAGCCGCAAACTGCGCCTCACTTCCCTTGCCGCTCTTGCGCCTGAGGACAAAAAAGAGGAGCCTGCGGGTCCCAAACCCGGTGAAGTCACGATTACGGGGCTTTTGGACTGGTACTATGGAGTAAATACCAAGGCACCGGGACACACTCCCTACGTGACCCCTAGCGGTGACACCATAAACATAGATAACCTCGGACGCGCCTTTGACATCAAAGACCGCCAGCCGGGTTTCTCTCTTGGCGAACTAAACATCACCCGTGCCCCCGGTAAAGGATTGAACCTTGGTCTTACCGCCACTTTGACCATTGGAGACACTGGGCGCTTGGTACACGCCACCGAACCCGGTGGAACAGCCAACTACGCGGCACTCCAACAGCTCTATGTGACAGGCAGCCCTAAAATTCTTGGGCATGATTTGACTGTAGATGCGGGTGTGTTTACAACTCCTTTCGGGTACGAGGTTATCGAAAGTAGTAACAACGACAACTACTCTCGCTCGTTCAACTTCGCGCTCGGCGTACCCCTCTACCATGCGGGCGTTCGCGCCACGACCACGCTCAACCCTAAATGGTCGCTTCAAGCGGGGCTTGTTAATGGATGGAACAACATTGCAGACGACAACAATGCGAAATCTATCTATGCCCAGTTGACCTATAAAGCCGGAACAAAATTCACGAACATTCTCGGCTGGATGGGTGGAGCAGAGGGAACGGGAGCGTTTGGTGCTGGCGTACCCACTGCAGGGGCTGGCGGCGTTACGATGAATCTATTCGACTGGCAAGCCATTCTGACCCCCACCGATAAGCTTAAAATCGTCGGTTGGTTCACCTACGGCAGTGCGGCTGGCAGTATTCAAGCGGCTGGCAAGGTATCTGGTAACTGGATTGGCATGACGGGTATTGCGCGTTATCAGGTTACTCCCAAGTTCGCATGGGCGGCACGTATTGAGCAGTTTGAAGATATGCCCGGCACAGGTGGCTTCGCACCACGCTTGGGTTTGGGATATAGCAACCTCAAGAGCTACACCTTCACCCTTGAGTACACTGTGAAAACCCTTGTGTCTCGCCTCGAATGGCGGCATGATACGGCGAACCAGAGCCTCTTTGGTTCTGCTGCCGGTGCCGTGGCTGACCAAGACACGATCATGTTTGGTCAGGTATTCAAGTTCTAGGCAGAGCGATCTAAGGAGTAGAATCCGAGCGTTGTTTTCAACCTCGGATTCTACCCTCTCTTCTCACCGCAATGTAGTTATGGGTTTTGCAAAGGTAGGAAAGCGATGTCCGTTCTTTTGCTTCAGATAGCCCTCATTCTCGTTGCCGCCAAAGTCGGTGGGGAAATCTGCGAGCGATGGATGAAACAGCCCGCCGTTTTGGGCGAACTGGTGGGAGGTGTTTTAGTAGGACCGAGTGTTTTGGGTTGGATACCCGCAGAAAACGATTTTCTGCTGCACTTTGCAGAGTTAGGAGCCATCCTCTTGCTCTTTGAAGTGGGCTTGGAGAGTAACATTGCCGAACTCTTCAAAGTGGGGAAACAGGCGCTTTGGGTCGCAGTTGCAGGGGTTATATTCCCTTTTATTTTTGGTTATTTTGTCGCGCACGCCTTTGGGCGTACAGTGATGGAGTCTATTTTTGTGGGGGCGGCACTCACCGCCACATCAGTGGGAATCACCGCAAGAGTTTTTGGTGATCTACGCTCTCTCCATACTAAAGAGGCGAAAATCGTACTTGGTGCGGCAGTTGCGGATGATGTGATAGGTTTGATTATTCTCGCGGTTGTAAGCGGCATGGCTATTACGAAAGTGATATCATGGGTAGCGGTAGGGCAACAGACCGCGATGGCGCTTATCTTCTTGGTGGGAGCCATACTTGTTGGAATGAAAGCCACGCCCTATATTCTGCACTGGGCGCGTAAAATGCAGATTCGTGCGGCAGTCTCGTCGACTGCAGTTATCTTTTGTCTGTTGCTAGCGGCGATAGCGGATATGGTGAAGCTTGCTCCCATAGTAGGGGCGTTCGCCGCAGGTCTTATCCTCGAAAGAGCAGATGACAAAATTCATATTGAACATAAAATAAAGGCTCTTGCCGACCTGTTTGTACCGCTGTTTTTTGTGATAACAGGGGCAAGAATGGATGTTCAGATGTTCAACCCCGCTACAGTGGCGGGAAGAGGCACTTTGGTATTGGGAGGGGTTCTCTTCTTGGTGGCAGTGGTCGGAAAGGTAATAGGCGGCATGAGTGTGCCGGGGCGTAAACTGAACCGCCTGACAATAGGAATTGGAATGATACCACGAGGAGAGGTAGGCTTGTTGTTCGCGACTCTTGGTCTTAATAGCAGAGTGATAGACAAAGGACTCTACGCCGCAATTATTTTTGTGGTCATCACGACGACTTTTATCACTCCTCCGCTTTTGAAACTGATACTCCACCGCCATAAGCCAAAAGGAGAAGATAAGCAGGAGACATCCCTTAATACACGCACTTCACTTGCCTCAACGGTGGAGTAGCTTCCCGCTCCATAAAGGCAGAGCAGAGTCTCTTTTACCAGCGTAACGACTGCGCTACCGAGTCCATGGTGTGATTTAAACTAGGCTTCCAACGTAGGAAACCGACCGTTTCTATTTCGATTTTTGCAAAGGCAATGTCGCCGAAATTGGACACTCACTACGTTTCATTCACGGTAACAGAGTGTATCGTGATGACCATTTCTCATCTAAGAGAAGGAGGAAGCAAGATATGAATTGCTTTGCTAAAATGTTCCGAAGACCCATTGCACGTATTTTCTTGTGTCTCTGGATTGCAGTGACTCTCTTGGCGGGTTTTGCTAATACGAGGGCGTGGGCAGACGATGTGAAGCCCGACTCTAACGGTTCAGCAACAGGTACGGCGGCGAACGCCGCGAATGCTGGAGCAGCAAGTGCCTTTTCCGCAGACGAACTGAAAGCTCTTGTTGATAAAAAAGACGCGCCTGCAACAAACGCCACCATCACGAAGGTGCTGGATATTTCCGGACAGAACACCATCGCTATCAACATGGCGTGGATGCTTGTGACGGGCTTCCTTGTTATGTTCATGCAGGCAGGGTTCGCGATGGTGGAGGTCGGCTTCTGCCGTGCCAAAAACGCCGCACACGTCATTATGACGAACTTCATGATCTACCCAATTGGTATGCTCGGCTTCTGGATTGCGGGCTTTGCCCTTATGTTTGGAAGCGTTGCGGCAAGCAAAATTGGAGGTCCTGTGGCTTTGGGAGGGCTTCCCGTTCTCAATGGGCATGAGTTCTCGATTGGCGGCTTTGGAATTGCTGGGCTGAAGGGCTTCTTTCTAGGTCCTGATGTTTACGATGTTACGGTGTTCGGCTTCTTCCTGTTCCAGATGGTTTTCATGGATACCACCGCGACCATTCCTACAGGAGCGATGGCGGAGCG